>NZ_JBEYXD010000072.1:0-41422 GCF_040644975.1 Streptomyces sp. NPDC046900
CATGTGCGACTGAGGCGGGTTGCACGGGCACAGCCTGCGTGGGGACGGCGGGCAGACCCACGCCGACCGCAGTATCGGCGAGGACAGCACGGCGCACACGGTCGGACCCCGGCCCGTCCGATGCGGCGAACCCCAGGGACTCAAGGTCTTGACCCAGCAACCGGGTGAGCGCCTGGGCAACGTCTGGCTGCGGCCACGGCGGAGTGTCGGATTCCCACCTGCGGACCTGCCGAACCCCCACCTTAAGGGCGTCCGCGAGAGCCTGCTGCGAGTGGTAACCGGCCGCCATACGGGCCGACTTGAGCCGTGTGTTACCTGCGGGGCGTGCCACTGGTCTCACCTCCGTCTTGAGAACTGACACAAGTGTCAGCCGAGGCCCTCTATTTGACTAGCCATCACCATGGGAGACCACATAAAGTCCGCTTCTGCGTCGCAAAAGACCTATTGAAGTCCTCGGATCAGCTCTCGTAGAGGGCCATGGTGGTACGCACCCTGATCACCGTTGGTGCCGAGGAGCCGCACGATGCCGACCACACGATTCCCGACCGCTGGCCCGCGCGCAGTGACACCCAGCTGCCACCGGCGCGTGCCCACGCGTGGTAGGCACAGGTGGGCTCCCGCCTCGACGCCACCTCGTAGTGCACGCTCTGTCCCACCAGCACAGCACACCACCAGGGCCGGACTCTTATCCCCGTCGGCCAAAGGCGCCAACACCCGGAAAACCAACGGCATCCCCGCTCTTACACCGCGTATCCCTCCCCGAGCGTCTTGGAAGAAAGCAGAGCGCCACCGCCGCCTCCACCCGTGCTGGGGCACACGGCTGGTGCCACCGGCAGCCGTCGCACAGGCCGTCCGCCGCGTGCCCGGACCGCGCTGGGGATCGGAGAAGTCCCGGTGACCACAGCAGCCCTCACGCAGCCCGTCGACATCGACACCATGCGCCACAGCATCAGCCGCCTGATCGGGCCGGACACCGAATCACCGGAGGGCGAGGAACTGGCAGGGCTGACCGGTCTGCTGCGCGGCCACATGCAGTTGATCATCCCCGAAATCGAGCAGGCAGCCGGGAATCTGCCCATGGATGACGTGCCCCGGTACTGCGCCCTCGCCTGCATTGGCGAGGCCCGCGTCAAGCTCCGGGCCGCCGCCGGCGACGGGCCGCACCGGGCTGTGGCCCACGCCCGGAAACTCGCGCGCTCCCTTACGGCGTTGTGTGACCACTACGAGGCGCTGACCGGCGTGGAGATGTGCCTGGCCTGCGATCGGCCGATCAGAGACCGTGAGGACTCGGTTTCGTACGGGGATGTCAGTGCCTCCGGTGGAGCCGACTACGCAGGCCGCATCCACACCCGATGCGTCCACACGCTGCGCCGCCGCTGACGAAGACCCGTCGCCCCGGGTGAACACAGGCCGGAACCCCAGGGCGGCCGCGGCGGGGCAACGCCGTACCGGCACGCCCGCCCGCCGCAGGTCGCGGCACTGCCACGTCGGCGATCCCGCTGAGAGCGTCTCAAGCAGGGCCGCGACCGGCGGGCCCCCACACGCCCGCCCCAGATCCCCACGCCCCTGGACAGGTCAAGCCTGGGGCGGGCACCTCACCACACCCTTCACACACCCTCACGTCGATGGGAGTCGCCCGATGAGCGCGAGTACAGCCAACGCAGCGAACCCGGCCACGAGCCGGCTCGTGCCCTACATCACCAGCCGCGCCGGCGAGCGCCCCGACCTGCTGCTGTCGCTGCGCACCCAGCGCGGCCCCGACGGACGCCTGCAGTTGGGCTACTGGGATGAGCTCACCGAGGACCGCGACCTGCGGGGCGTGCTGTGGGGCCGCTGCTCCCAAACGATCGGCGCCGACGGCCTGCCCCTCGGGCGGCCGCGCTGGCGGATGGTCCACCCCTCCCGCCAGCGCGAGTGCATGGAGCAGCTGCGCTGCCAGGTGTGCGCCCAGCCCGCCCGCACCCGCCACGGCATGATCTTCCTCGCCGGACCGAGTGAGGTGCGGCCGCAGGAGGCGGTGGTGCGTACCGCGCAGCCCCCGGTCTGCCCCCAGCACGCCCGAGCAGCGGCGGAGCAGTGTCCGTACCTCGCTGGCCTGCCGACCGTGTTCCTCGTGCAGAGCGCACCGCTGTACGGAGTGATCGGTACCCCCTACCAGTACGGCGACGGCGGGCTCCAGGCGTTATCCACCACCGACGAGGCGCTGTCTTACGGGCATCCGGGACTGCGCTGGTTTCTCGCCTCGCAGATGGTGCGCAGGCTCCGTACGTACACCGTCATCACGCTCGACGACCTCCCCGGCCCCTGACCGCGCAGCTTCCTCAAGCCCCCGCCCTCTTGCCCTGGCAGCCCCCGGCCGGACGCAGGGGGCGGGCCCCCACCCCGGTGCCGGGCCACTCCCCCACCCCCACCCGGCCCGGCACCGGGGACTCCCCTATCCGACGCCCGGGGCTGCAGGAGTGCTTTCAGTGGTCGGCAGTGACCAGATCTTCGAGCTGGCGGGCGAGCTCCGCGCATGGCTGCGGAGTGGTGCCAAGACCCTCGACCTGGTCGACATCCAGGTCCTCGACTGCGTCCCGGACGGCGTCCTTCGGCACGGCCGCAGCCGCAACTGGCAGGGCAAGGCGGACTTCCACTCCACCGGGCCCGGCTGTGGCGTTGACGACCTCATGGGGCACCGGCGCGTACTGGCAGGGTTCGTCCTCGAGAGCTTCAACCTGTTTGGCCCAGTAGCGGGCGTCGCGCCATTCGCCGCGGCGTAAGTCCGCGTTCGCGTATGGCCTCCAGATGGCGGCCCCGGGCGATGAAGGTGACCTCGTGGCCCGCTGCGGCAAGCCTGGCGCCGAAGTAGCCCCCGACACCGCCTGCCTCCACGACGGCCAAGCGCATAGCGTGTTCCTTTCCCGTACGGGACATGGTGTGAATCGTGCCGGGTCCTGGCAGGACCGTTGGTTACTCGCCTGCTGGCGCAGCCGCGCCCCGTGTCGTCGACCTGCCGCAGGAATCAGGAGTGCCTACCAGAGTTGTCGCCGGGATCAGCGCGGCGACGACGCCGGCTTCGCAGAGAAACAGGACGGCGGGCGGCACCCAGCCCTTCACGGTAGTCACCAAATAGGGGGCCACAAATCCGAGGTACGTCAGGCAGTAGAACGCTGCTGCAGCGCCGACGAGCTCGTGCGGCGGACATGGCGAGGACCGCTCGAGTCATCCTGAGCCGTCCGTATCGCCGGGCGACCGGCACGGCCAGCAGCAGCGTCGGGATGAGGCCGATCGCGTAGGCCGCAAACGCCATGGTCACCACGGACTCCGAGACCGCTCCTCCGCGCCGGTAGACCAGCAGAAGCGGGAAGAACTAGTTGGCTCCCCAGGCCACGACGAACATCGCCAGGGTGACGCGCATCCATGACCTCACCTTCCTCTTAGTAACCTCATAATGGGTTACTATAGCCGTATGACCGAAGGAGTACAGGAGGGCCGCCGTACCCGGGTTACGGCACAACTCCGCGAACTGCGCTTCGACGCCGGAACCCCGTCGCTGAACCTCATCGCCACGATCGGGCGCCGCCCGAGTGCACCGATCGAGCGCATCGGTGACATCGACCGACTCAGGGCCTGGTGTGAGGGAGTAGGTCTCACCGTCCACCCGGATGAAGACCTGGCGGCGCTACTCGACGCTCTCCACGAACTGCGGGCCTGCGCGTACGACGTCACCGCTGGATACCTCCACCGCCACGCCCCCCAAGAGGAATCGGTGCGACTGCTCAACCAACTGGCCCGGGTGAATCCGCCAGCCCCCCAGCTCAAGACCGACGCCGACGGTCTTCCCGCCGCAGCAAGCACTCCAGGCCTGTCGACTCCCGCACTGCTCTCGCTGATCGCCCGGGACATGATCACGCTGATCTCGGATCCCAAGCAGCGGCAGAAGCTGCGCGAATGCGACTCCGAGCTCTGCAGGATGATCTACCTCGACGCCGCCCAGGGAAGGCCCCGGAAATGGTGCTCGATGCAGCGCTGCGGCAACAGCACCAAGGCAGCCAGGCACCGCCACCACCGCCAGAAGACCGGTGACCTCCCTCTGGCCTGAATCACCTCCCCTCCCGTGCGCTCCAGTCGGCAGTGGTTCAGGACACCGCACCCCTCACGGCCGAACACCCGGCAAACCTCATCCTGGGAGCACACACGTGGAATGAATCATGGACAGTTCTATGCAAACGGAAATCACTGCAGCTCAGACGGCATTCCACGCGATGGGCCTGGCGATAGCCCTGCTCGACGCGGAAGGCACGGTCGTGGGGTGGACGGAGTCTGCTCAGCGGCTTCTCGGCTACTCGGCCCAAGAGGTCGTGGGCCGGTCCGCTACGCTCCTGCTGGCAGCCGCCGAAGACCGGGCGACAGCCTCGGCGTTCTCGGAGGCCGACGGTGCCCCGCGTCACTGGTCCGGCTTCACCAAGGTCTCTCACCACGATGGCCACAGCGTCGATGTGCTCCTAGAGGCACAGTCGCTGGCCGGACCGGACGGCCGGGCCCAGTGGATCGTAGCGGCGACCGACAACGCCCTGCGACTGCCGCGCAACCTGCCGGTCGGTATCGTGATCCGCGACACCCGGCTGTGCTGTCCCTGGGTGAACGACACCCAGGGATCCAAGGATGGCATCCCTCTCCAGCAGCGGCTGGGCCGCACGCTGAGCGAGGCAGCGCCAGGCACGGAGGCCGAAACGCTCGAGGCGCTGATGCGCCAGGTACTGGAGAGCGGCGTCCCGGCGATCGACGCGGAATATCACCCTTTCGCGCCCACGCAGGTGCGAGCGGACCGTACGTTGAAGGCCTCCTACTTCCGCCTTGCCGACGCAGAGGGCTGCGCGCTGGGCCTGTGCGCCGTGAGTGTGGATGTCACCGACGGCCAGCGAGTGCGGGAGCGTCTGGTGATCCTCAGCGAGGCCCATACGCGGATCGGGACCACTTTGGATGTCATGCGGACCGGGCAGGAACTGGCCGACCTCTCGGTGCCGCTCCTCGCGGACTTCGCCACCGTGGACCTGACGGAATCGGTTCCGCTCGTTGAGCAGCCCCTGGCCTGTATCGGCCCGCAGGGCGGACACATCCCGGCCTTCCGCCGCGCAGGCTTGGCCTCGATCAACCAGGGGGCCCCGGAGTCCCTGTTCGCGCCGGAAGAACCAGTCCTCGTCTCACCGGCGTCGCCTTGGATCGAAGTCCTGCGCTCGGGAAAGTCCCACTTCGAGCCGATGCTGGACACCTCGCCCGGTACGTGGCTGGACCATTACCCGACGCGAGCGGAGAAGATCCACGAACACGCGATGCACTCGTTGATAGTCGTCCCGATCCATGCGCGGGGCGCTTTGCTGGGCGTGGCGGCGTTCGTACGGATGGGCGATTCTATGCCGTTCGAGGAGGACGACCTGCTGCTGGCCGAGGAGCTGGTCAGTTGGGCCGCGCTGTGTTTGGACAACGCCCGCCGGTACGCGTGCGAGCGCTCCGCGGCCCTGGCTCTGCAGCGTCACCTGCTGCCGCACCGTGCCACGGGCGGGAGCGCCGCCGACGTGGCTTGGCGCTACCTGCCGGCCGACGACCACCATGGCGTCGGGGGCGACTGGTTCGATGTGATCTCACTGCCCGGTGCCCGGGTGGCTCTTGTGGTCGGCGACGTGGTCGGACACGGCATCAACGCGGCGGCGACCATGGGCAGACTCCGCACCGCCGTGCGCGCCCTGGCCGGCATGGACATGCCCCCGGACGAACTGCTGGCCCACCTCGACGACCTGGTCATCAGCCTCGCCGAAGAAGACGCCGAACCGCGGGACCTGGCCAGTGCGACGATGGCCGCCACGTGCCTGTACGCGGTCTACGACCCGGTCACCCGGCGCTGCACGATGGCGCGGGCCGGCCACCTCCAGCCAGCGGTTGTCGACCCGCACGGCGGGGTCACCTTCCCCGATCTGCCCACCGGAGCCCCGCTCGGCCTCGGGCTGGTCAGCTTCGGGTCCGTGGAGCTGGAGCTGCCCGAGGGTACCGTGCTCGCCCTCTACACAGACGGTCTGATCGAGTCCCGCGACCAGGACATCGACGTCGGCATGGACCGCCTGGGCACCGCCCTGGCTCGCCCCGGACTGCCGTTGGAAGACCTCTGCTCCTCGGCAATGGACTCGTCTCCGGCCAAGGCGCCGAGCGACGATATCACCCTGCTCCTCGCACGGACCCGCGCGCTCGGCCCGAGCCAGACCACCTCCTGGAGGCTTCCGGCCGACCCGGCCGTTGTCAGCCGCGCCCGGGCCCAGGCCACCCGCCAACTGAACCAGTGGCAACTGCAGCACCTGGTCGAGACCACGGAACTGATCGTCAGCGAACTGGTCACCAACGCCGTCCGCCACGGCAACGGCAACGGCAACGGCAACGGCAACGGCAACGGCACGATCGGCCTGCGCCTCATCCGAGACAAGGTGCTGACCTGCGAGGTCTCCGACACCAGCAACAGCCGCCCCTGCCTGCGCCACCCCCGTACCACCGACGAGAACGGCCGCGGCCTCCTCCTCGTCTCCAAGCTCTCCCGCCGATGGGGATCCCGTTTCACGCCCGACGGCAAGCTCATCTGGGCCGAACAGCAACTGACACCCAGCCCCTCAGGTCCACCGCCCGAATCCACCGCACGCGTCAGTGCCCCGCACGCAGCCCACGTCCGTAAGGGCCTGCCGCCCGGACGAAGCCCGACATCAACCCAGGTTGAACACAAGCAATCATCAGGGAACCCTCTGTAGGAGCGCGGGACCGGCTCGATCCCCCATCCTCGATCCGTCGCCATTCGTCAACGAGGAAAGGCGCGTTCCCTGTCCGAGATCCCTGATGACCTGCGGTACACCTCCGGACATCTATGGACCCAGACCCAGGAGGGCGATCCCACTATCATCCGGGTCGGCATCACCGACTACGCCCAGGACCAGTTCGGCGACGTCATCTCGGTGACTTTGCCGGCGGTCGACACCCTTGTGGGGGCCGGTGAAACCTGCACGAACGTCGAGTCGACCAAGAGTGTGTCCGACATCGACGCGCCAGTCCCGGGCACCAACACCGCCCTGGAGGAGGCCCCGGAGACCATCAACGCCAGCCCCTATGGGGAGGGCTGGCTCTTCGAGATCAGCCTCGATGCGGAACCGGGCGCCGCCGCCCTCGAACGGACGGCGAGCTCGGCCTCCAGCTCCACGATCCGACTGCGGGCCGCGACCAGTTCGGCCTGCTCGTGGGTGGGCACACCGGTTACCTGCTCGCCCTTGCCCTGGCTCGGCTCCTGGTTTTCGGTACTCGGCGTGGCTGTGATCGCCGCGTTCGTTCGCTGTTACTGGCCGCCCATCGAAGGCGAGATCGAAAGGGCAAAGCGTCGTACTGGCCGTGGTTGTCAGGCGTGACTCCTGGTGTCCCTCCTGCCCGTCGGTGGCCTTTCACAAGCTGTATCGAGTGACTGGACCTTCGTGTGGAGGGGTGTGGCAGGCAGGGGTGCCGTGCCCGGGGGCGGGCCAATGGTTCTGTTTCTTTCCCGCGGCTGCTGCGGAGGTTTGGTGGGCAGGCCCGAGTGCCGGTGGATTTGCTCGCCGGTTAGAGATCGAGGACGACTGCGGTGGTGGGTTCGCTGCAGCAGACGAGGATGGTGCCGGGTTCAGGGGGAGCGAGGGGTGGGGTGGTGTAGGTGATGTCGCCGGCGACGAGTTGGGTAATGCAGGTGTGGCAGACGCCGGTGCGGCAGGACCAGCGGGTGGGGATGTCGCAGGCCTCGGCGAGCTCGAGGAGGGAGGCGTGAGCGGGAGACCAGGTGGTGGTGATGCCGCTGCGGGCGAAGGTGATGAGCGGGCCGGTGCCCGGGGGGCCGGGTGGCTGGTGCGGCCGGACCTCGGCCCTGGGCGTGATGCCGGGGTTGATGGCGGGAAGAGCGCTGAACTGTTCTGTATGGATCTGCTCGGGACGTAGGCCGAGATCGTGCAGGATGTCGCCGACGTTCTCCATGAAAGCAGTCGGTCCGCAGAGATAGGCCTCCGCGTCGGTGGGAATGCCCAAGGCCGTCAGCGATCGGGCGGTCGGCCGGCCACAGGTGATGTGGGGATCGTGGGGACGTGGGCCTTCGGCCGTGTAGTAGATGTGCTCGTGGGCGCCGGGGAGCTGCTTCAGAAGCGTGTGGGCCTCCTCCGCGAAGGCGTGGTGGGCGCGGTCGTGAGCAGTGTGGATCCACCACACGGGCCGTGGATCATGTGTGGCGGCGAGTTGGTGGAGCATCGCCAGCACGGGGGTGACGCCGATGCCCGCCGAGATGAGGACAACCGGGTTGGCGCCTTCTTTGAGTACGAAGGCCCCGCGGGGGCTTGCGATGTCCACGAGGTCGCCGGGGTGGAGGCTGGTGTGGAGGTAGCCACTGACCCGGCCGTGGGGCTCGTGCTTGACGCTGATGCGATAGGTGCCGGTTGTGGGTGCGGAGGAGAGTGAGTAGCTGCGCACGGCGGGGGCGGCTTCGCCGACATTCAGGCGGATGGACAGGTACTGGCCCGGCCGGGCTTCGGGTAGGGGTGTGGCGTCGGGGGTGTCGAGGTAGATCGAGGAGACGGTGGGGGTCTCGCGGACGATGCGGGCGATGCGCATGGTCCTGAAGCCTGACCATGGCGGTGCCTCTTTGGGTTGCTGGGCGCTGGCGCGTTCGCCTGGCCATCCCGGTTCCTGTGTGGGCTGCTGGGCGGCGGCGAGCTCGTGGAAGGACTGCTGCCATCCGGGACTGAGAGCGGGGATGTTCAGTGCCTTGCGTAGCTTTTCGGGGTCACGGTCGGGAAGGTAGAGCAGGGCGTCGATCTCGGCGACGCTGAGTTGTTCGGGACCCTTGCGGGTGAGGGCGATCTCGTCGCCGGCTTCGACGTGTCCCTCGGTGATGACGCGCAGGTAGAAGCCGGGCCGGTGGTGGGCGACCAGCAGGGAAGCCATGGTGGGTTCGCCCAGGCGCATGCCGACGCGGTAGCAGGTGACGCGGGGCTGGGTGACTTCGAATTCGGCGTCGCCGATGCGGTAGCGGTCGCCGATGCACACTTCGCTGTCGGGCAGGCCGTCGACGGTGAAATTCTCCCCGAAGATCCCGAAGGTCAGGTCGTCACGACCGAGCTGCTTTTGCCAGTACTGGTAGGACTGCAGTTGGTAGACGAGGACGGCCCGCATCTCACCGCCGTGCCCAGCCAGGTCGCCTTGGCCGTCGCCGTCGATGTTTAACCGCCGCACCATCCGGGGGCCGTCGACCGGGGCCTTCCACACTCCCGTATGGACGGTCCTTCCCTGCCAGGTGACGTCCTTGGGCATCCCAACGTTGACGGACAGCAGCGTCGCCATTGCGGACCTCCTGCGGGGACGGGCGGGGGCAGTCCCTCATGGCGCTGTAAAAGGGTGTGCTGGGCTTGATCCTAGTTCTTGGCCTGCGCCGCCCGCTATTCATCGATCATGAGCCTTTTGAGGCATGAGCCGAGATTTTCTGAATGCTCGAGAGGCGCGGGGATTTTGGCTGGTCATTCGCTTTTCCGTGTCTGATCATTCAGATCACGCATGATTGCGCGGGTGGCGGGGCGGTGCTGCGCTGGACCAGAATGATCACATGGAGTACCAGCTCGAGGTCGTCATCCTGCCCGTGAGCGATGTCAATCGTTCATTGGCCTTCTATCACGAGCAGCTCGGTTTCCACCTCGACGTGGATTTCGGACCCAGGCCCGATTTCCGGGTCGTGCAGCTGACGCCTCCTGGCTCCGCCTGCTCAGTCCAGATCGGGGTGGGCATCACCGATGCGCAGCCTGGTTCGGTGAAGGGCCTGTACCTGGTGGTTGCCGATCTCCAGGCTGCGTGCGCCGAGCTGGCGGGCCGCCGCGTCGACGTAGACGAGATCCGCCACAAGGCGCCGGTCGAGACGTGGCAGGGAGGTTTCGAGCCCGGCATCGACCCGGAGCGGCGGGACTATGCCAGTTTCGCAGAGTTCACCGACCCTGACGGCAACCTGTAGACGCTGCAGGAACGCGGTTTTCGTCCCGCGTGAGGGGAAGCCAGCGGTAACGGACCCTCTGTTCGTCTTGGATGTTCCGGGCCGCTGCCCACGCATTCCGGTCCGGTGACACGGCCGGGCGCACTCGCGTGATGATGAGGATGACGCATGGCCACATTGCGGTCGCTGGAGTGCCTAGTGGCGCTGGTAGACATATCCGGAGTTACGCAGATACAGGTTGAGGTTAAACTAACGGGCTTCCTCGGTCACCGCCAGGGTCCTCTCACACACCAGGGTGGTGGGCAGACCGGAACACGGGGCCGGTGGGCCGCCGATCGCTCGCGGGTGCTGGGAGTCACCGGCCTTTGACTTCGTCGACGTCCAGGTCGCGGTCGGCACCGTGAGGGACGACGTTCTGGCCGGGTTCGAGTTCGAGGCGTTTGCCGTCGAGATAGACCTCGACCCGGTCGGGCTCGAAGGACATCATGTCGTTGATGCGGTTGACCTCACGGTAGGCGTTGCGGTATGACCAGGCGGCGCGGTGGGTGTCGCCGATGTCGTAGTAGTCGCACAGGCCCTTGTAGGGGCAGAAGGTCTGGCCTTCGACGGGCTTGAGCTGGGTCTTGTCGATGTCGGCGCGGGGGACGTACCAGCGCGGGGCGAAGCCGGACTCGTAGAGCGCCTTGGGGTGCTCGGTGCGGGCGATGACCGTGTCGCCGAGGCGGACTTCGAGGGTGCGGGAGGTGTCGCGGATGTCGATGCGGTGGTACGGGTCGGAGGCGTGGCCGAGGATGCGTTCGTTCTCCTCGTAGAAGGCGTCCATCGCTCGCCAGGCGAAGGCCATGCGGCCCTGGAGGTCGGCGGCGTGCTTGGGCAGTGCGGTGTATTCCCAGGCGGCGCGTTCGGTGGTGCGGTCGCCGACCTGTACGGCGTACCAGGCGGTGTCGCCGAGGTCCTTGTGGTGGGTGGTCTTGTCGCTGGGGACCAGGGTCTGCTCGTCGACGTCTTCGCGGGGGAAGTAGGCGACGGGGTAGCGGCCCGGTTCGTGGAGCAGGATCACGTTCTCGCTGTCGGCGATCCAGGTGTCGTTGAACTTCACGCGCATGTGGCGGCGCAGCCGCTCGGCGAACAGGAGGCGTTCGGGCACGGGTTCGGGGGTGAGGAAGTGTCCGATCGCGCCGGTGGAGAGGGGGCCTTGCTGCCAGGACAGTCCCATGGTGTGTTCCCTTCCGGGTGCGGGGGTGCGGCGTGGAGCCTGCATCCCAAGGGGGGTGGGTGGGTGGTAGTTCGGCGCCGGTCAGGGCGTGCGGGAGCAGCGAGAGACGGCTGCTTCGGGCTGGCGGAAGCAGATCCAGACGACCATGCCGTCGTGGTCGGCATCGTCGGACTTCTGCACGCCCCGGTCATCCCAGAGCTCCCGGATGATGTGCATGCCTCGCCCTTCTTCAGCGCTCAAGGAGAGAACCGGAGTGCGGACGGCGGCGCGGCGGGCGCTGTCGCGGACTTCGTGGTAGACGCAGTGGGGGTGGCGGATGAGGCAGACCAGGCAGGGGTGGCCGTCTGGGCTTCCGTGTAGCAAGGCGTTGTCGGCCAGTTCGAGGTGTGGCATGGCGGGTCCCTTTGCTGGCTGCGGCGGGAAAAGGGATGGTCCGCGGCTGCTCCAGCCGGCCTGCGTGTCAGGCGAGGACGTGGTCGAGGAAGTCGCGGATGTGTTCGGTGATGGTGTCGAGGTGGCTCTCCAGGGCGAAGTGTCCGGACTCGATCAGGTGGATCTCGGCGTCGGGCAGGTCCTGGGCGAACGCCCGGGCGCCGTCGGGGCCGAAGATCTCGTCGTTGGCTCCCCACACCGCGAGCAGGGCGACCTGGGAGTCGCGGAAGTACTGGTGGACCCGCGGGTAGAGGTCGACGTTGGTGGGGTAGTCGCGGAAGAGCTTGAGCTGGATCTCGTCGTTGCCGGGCCGGTCGAGCAGCGCCTGGTCGTGGACCCAGTTGTCGGGGCTGACCAGGGTGGGGTCGGCGACGCCGTTCAGGTACTGCCAGCGGGTGATCTCGGGGGTGAGGGCGTCACGCAGGGGGGTCTCGGTGTCCGGTCCAGGTGCCTTGGCGTAGGCGAAGACGCCGTCCCAGAACGGCTTGACGAAGCCCTCTTCGTAGGCGTTGCCGTTCTGCGTGATGATCGCGGTGACCCGGTCCGGACTCCGCAGGGCCAGGCGCCAGCCGATGGGGGCGCCGTAGTCCTGCACGTACATCGCGAACCCGTCGACGCCCAGCTGCCGCAGCAGGCCCTCGGTGACGTCGGTGAGCGCGTCGAAGGTGTACGGGAAGTCCGCGAGGGCCGGCATCGCGGACTGGCCGAAGCCGATGTGGTCGGGCGCGATCACGTGGTACCGGTCGGCGAGCGCCGGGATCAGGTGGCGGAACATATGCGAGCTGGTCGGAAAGCCGTGCAGCAGCACGACTGCGGGCGCCTCAGGGTCGCCGGCCTCCCGATAGAAGACCTCCAGACCGTCGACGGTGACGGTGCGGTGGTGGACTGCGGGAGCCATATCCCTGACCCCTCTATCGAGCTTCGGTGCTGGTTCAGTCGAGCTAGCTAACCTGTCACGGAATCCTGATCGGTTGGATGCAGTTGCGGAGAGGGAGCCGCCGCGCCTGGGCGCGGGATGTCGGCCTCTTTTAAGCCTCCGTCAGTGGACGGTCATCAGCCAGCGCAGGCGACTGCGTTCGCCTGGCTCCACAGATCGAGTTCCCTACGCGCCCCAGGCCCACCAGCGCCACAGCCCTGTGCCTGCGTGCAATGCCTACCGGGTCATGGTGCGTAGCGGCCGACCGGCCACGTCGTTGGTCCCGCTCCTCAGAGACGTCACCCTCCGCCTGGAGCACCGGTGTGCAGTGGAGCAGATGATCCCGGCCGACTGCTGGTGTTCGATCGGCCGCGCCAGGGAACTCGATGACGAGGCGTCACGACAAGTACACCCGCGGCTCCCCCACCGAATGACACTCCCTTCAATTGTCTGGAAGCCGGTGAAGAGGCCGATCCACACGCCTCGCGGGAGGTGACGCCGGGGGCCAGCCATCGGCGGGTTACGTTCGGTGTCCACGGTGACGTCGACGCTGCACCGCGGCGATCTCGCCTGTGATGGGGAGCCAGTAGTAGAGGACGAAGGCGGCAATCACGGCGATGCCGAGCACGGGAAGCAGGGCGCCGAGCAGGGTTCCGGTGGCGAGCCAGACAAGGGCGAGCCGGAAGCGCCGGCTGATGGCTGCCACGTCGGCTGAATCGATGGTGGCGGTGAGCAGTCGGCGATTATGACGTACGTACCCCCAGATGAGATTGAACAGGATGGCCAGGAATTCGAAGGCTCCGCCGTGGAAGGCGACAGCGGTACGCTCCCCGTGACCGTCACGAAGCGCCGCGGCCAGCACGGAGGCGGCGAACGGGAGAAACGCGACGTCCATCAGCAGCACGGTGTTGAGGAAGAGCACCATTCGGTCGGCGCTGCGGATGTGGTCGAACATGATGTGATGGTTGGCCCACACTTGTCCGATCAACATGAAGGTAACGACGTAAGCCAGGTAGGACGGCCAGAGCGCGGTGAGGCTGCGCAACAGGTGACGGGTGTCGTGCGGCGGACGGATCTCCAGGACGAGCAGCGTGACGGCGATGGCGATGACGCCGTCACTGAATGCGACCAGTCGGGCAGGATCACGCTCCACGCCGAACGATGTCGCCCCGCCTCCTGGTCCATGGGGGCCGTGAACAGGCTCTGTCATTGCCCCAGCCTCCGCCACCGTAGGCTCCCACGCACCCGAGGAGCGTTTCACCGGGACCAACCGCTCCACCGCCGGCGTGCCCAGCCCCCTCGGCGTCCGGTGTATCTGGCGGGCCGCGCGATCGAACGTGCGGGGCTGCGGGCTCGTTGGACCGGCGCGGGGCAAGCGTGAGGCGGCCAGCGTAGGGGCGCGCCCCCGCGCCATGTCTTTCTGCCTGTTACAGGTGTTCCGCGTCGTTCGTAATCCACTGGGCTGAGCCCGCCCAAGGCCGAGTGTCTGCCTTGCCGGTTGTGGAAGATCTCCAGGCACCCGAACAGGGCAGTGGACCTCTGCAGGCGGGTGCGCCACTGGCCTGATCAAGCAGTTCCACCTGCACCGCGCCTCTTTGCCGACCGTGGAGTCCGTTCAGGCGCGTACCGGTACCGCGTCCCGCCGTATAACGATCATGGCCATGTCATCGTGCAGCCGGCCGCCAACGTGTTCCCGCACGTCCTCGGTCAGCCGTTGGACCAGCAGCCTCGGCGTCAGGTCCGCGCAGTCCATGGCACGTTCGGCGAGCGGATAGAAGACGCCGTCCGCGTCGCGAGCCTCGGTGATGCCGTCGGTGTACAGCATCAACCGGTCACCGGCGTCGAAGGGGAAGGTTGTCGGCACGTAGGTGCCCTCTCGCGTCACACCGATACCGACCGGCAGGGCGGGGTCGCACACCTGGAGGAGGGACGCGGTCGTGCCGTGCAGCAGGAGGGGCGGTGGGTGACCGCAGCTGATCACATGGACGACCGGCTTGTCGTCCGGGATGTCCAGCATCAAGGCGGTCACGAAACGCTCCGCGACGTCGTCGTCATCGCTCCCCGAGAACTCGGCGAGGACCGCGTCCTCCACGTAGGCGACCAGTTCCGGCAGCGGCATTGTGCGGTGGGCCGCTGCGCGGAACGCGCCCAGCACGATCGCCGTGTCGCCGATCGAGGCCAGGCCCTTGCCCCGGACGTCCCCGATGATCACTCGGGTGGAGTCGGCGGTACGGGCGACGGCGTAGAGGTCACCGCCGATCCAAGTGTCGGCCTCAGCGCTGCGGTAGGCGGAGGCGAACGACACCGACCCGGCTCGCTCCGGAAGGGGCCTCAGTACGACCCGCTGCGCCGTTTTGGAGACGAGGCGCGCCCTGGACAGTTCGCCCGCTCGCCGTTCCCGCATGCGGGTGAAGACCACCAGGAAGACAGCGAGCGCGGCGAGAGCGCACACCTCGACGACGACGCTTTCGGTGGTCAAGGTATAACGTTCCGCTCCGGCGGCAGTCAGGGACAGCACCGACAGACCACCAACCAGCGCGGTGACCCGGGGACCTGTACCGACGGCGGCGATCGCCAGACCCAGGACCAGCAGATGCCCGAGGTGGATGTCCGGTGGCAGGAACGCGTCCGCCACCGGAACGCCGGCGACCAGCAGCAGAGGGACCACCAGCCACCACGGCTGCGGCACCGTGCGGCGCAGAACTCGTACCCTCCGTGCTGTCGTAATGGTCGCAGCGCTCACATTTTGCTCCCTACTCGATGCCTGTCGCACCAGCAACAGCAAATCCTCCTGAGGCGTCCCCGTATCGCCAGGCGACCGGCACGGCCAGCAGCAGCGTCGGCACCCACGGTCCCATCAGTCCTTAATAACCTTCTAGAGGGTTACTATAGCCATATGACCGAAGGAGTACAGGAGGGCCGCCGTACCCGGGTTACGGCACAACTCCGCGAACTGCGCTTCGACGCCGGAACCCCGTCGCTGAACCTCATCGCCACGATCGGGCGCCGCCCGAGTGCACCGATCGAGCGCATCGGTGACATCGACCGACTCAGGGCCTGGTGTGAGGGAGTAGGTCTCACCGTCCACCCGGATGAAGACCTGGCGGCGCTACTCGACGCTCTCCACGAACTGCGGGCCTGCGCGTACGACGTCACCGCTGGATACCTCCACCGCCACGCCCCCCAAGAGGAATCGGTGCGACTGCTCAACCAACTGGCCCGGGTGAATCCGCCAGCCCCCCAGCTCAAGACCGACGCCGACGGTCTTCCCGCCGCAGCAAGCACTCCAGGCCTGTCGACTCCCGCACTGCTCTCGCTGATCGCCCGGGACATGATCACGCTGATCTCGGATCCCAAGCAGCGGCAGAAGCTGCGCGAATGCGACTCCGAGCTCTGCAGGATGATCTACCTCGACGCCGCCCAGGGAAGGCCCCGGAAATGGTGCTCGATGCAGCGCTGCGGCAACAGCACCAAGGCAGCCAGGCACCGCCACCACCGCCAGAAGACCGGTGACCTCCCTCTGGCCTGACTCGGAGTCAACCCGTCACGGCGGGGCGGTGACCCACTCCCACCAATCTGACGTTTGAAAATGGCCTGAGGCGCCCGCCCTCGTGCTGCTACACGGATTCCCGGCCAGCTCGCATATGTTCCGCCACCTGATCCCGACGCTCGCCGACCGCTACCACGTGATTGCCCCCGACCACATCGGGTTCGGCCAGTCCGCGGCAACTGCCGCGGTGAGCCGCTCGCCGAGGAACAGGACGGCGAGCGCTGCCACGCTGATCGGTTCGATGAGCATCACCGCCGACGCCGTGGTCGCTCCTCGTCGCGGCCATCAACGAGTGGCTGTGACCAGCACATTCGATACACGCCCGATCTGCGCGGGGTCGCCCGCAAGGGCGGTCCCTACCGCGACCGCCGGGGTCTGTGGTAGCCCAGGTGAGATTCCCCTGGGCTACCTGGCAGGGACACTGCGGGTGCCGGTAATTGCGTCCATGCAGTTCGAGCGGCATGCGCATGCTCATGTAGCACGCCGCTGAGTCGATCATGTCTGCGGATGTTGAGGGTGCAGCAGCGACAGGATCACCCGGGCATGATCTCAGCGAACGAGCCATGCCTTGTCCACCTGTGGCGACGACTTTTCGAGCGGCACAGCCGGCGACCACCCAGCAGTTCCCGAACCCGATCGGTTTGGGGCCCTTGACCGCTCCGTCGTGATGCCACGCTGCGCCCCGAACCGGGGTACTCACGCGGGACACGATCGGGGTTGGGGTCAGCTGTGCAGGGCGAGGTAGGACGCCAGAGCGAGGAGCGTGAGTATCAGGGCGCCCTTCAGGCGGCGGGTAGGCAGGACCCGGGCGATCTTCCAGCCGAGGAGCACGCCGGCCAGTTCGGGCGTGCCGACCAGTGCGGCCAGTCGCCAGTTGACGGTGCCGTGTGCCACGTAGCCGAGTGTGCCGATGGAGGCGATGACCACGGACTGGGGCTGCGCCGCGGCAAGAGCTTCCAGGACCGGAATACCGAGGGCGACCAGCAGCGGAACGGTGAGCATCGGGCCGCCGATGCCAACGATGCCGGCGGCAGTGGCCACGCCAAGTCCGAGTACGGTCACCACGGTCATGGGCGGATGAGTGGGCGACGCGGCGACCCGGCCGCGGCGTTCACGGCACTCGCGCCACCACACCAGGGCGGCGACCACGGCCACGAAGAGACCGAGGATCACGCCGAAGGCACCTTTGGACACCATGGAGTTGATCAGAACTCCAGCGGGCGTGCCGACCAGGGCGGTGACGGCAAGAGTCACTGCGGTCGGGCGCGTCGCGGACTCCCTGAGCTGTCCGGAACGGGTGTAGGCGGCCGAGCCCAGGGCGCCGGTGGCGATGTGGGTGACGATAGCGGTGCCGGCCACCTGCGCCGGAGACAGGCCGGTCAAGGCGAACAGCCCGATCGTCGGCAAGACACCGCCGGGGCCGATGGCCGTGATGCCGACCCCTCCCACCAGGCCGAACAGTCCCAGCCCCACGAGCAACGGTATCGTCGTTCCACTCATCGCGGGACCACCGTCCGGTGGACTCGGAGCGTCATCGGGCTGGCGAAATCCACAACAGCCTCCATACGGCGGGTCGGTCAGAGATAGGGCGTCAAAGGGGGCAGAACTCCACGATCGTTGCTTGAGTCAGGTCCCATCAGGACGCGCCGGGGCCAGGTCATCCGCCCCAGACCAGATGCGGTACATCAGGTGACAATTAGTCAGTTCATCCGATTCGACAGCGGGTCGGTTGGTCGGCGGCTGGCGGCTGGCGGCTGGCGGCTGGCGGCTGGCGGCTGGCGGCTGGCGGCTGGCGGCTGGCGGCTGGCGGTACACCGTGGCCTGCAGTGCGAGCTGGTCGGCGCGGATGTGAATCGACTCCGCGTCCACCGGGCGCCTGTCCGACAGGCGGGTGAGCCGTTCGATGGCGAACACCGGCGCCCCCACCTCGATCTCCAGCAGTGCGGCGGTATCGACGTCGGCGGCTACCGCGTGCACGGTCACCTCCGCGCTGCCCAGCAAGCAGCCCGTGGCCTGCTCGATCAGTGCGAACACGTCCGTACCAGCCAGGTCACCGCGCAGTACGTGGCGTCCGATGTCGAGAGGGAGGTAGCTGGTATCGAGTGACAGCGGCGATCCGTTGGCCCGGCGCAGCCGCTCGATACGAACCGCGCCCGCGTCGTTGGCCAGTTGCAGTCGTTCGGCGATGGCCGGTGGGGGGTGCGTGACCACTTCGGCGACACGCACGTCGTTGGTGACCGTGCCGTAGCCGGTCAGCATCTCAGCCAGGCCGGCGAGCCGGTCCAGGCCGTGGCCATACTTGGGCATCACGATCATGGTGCCCACCCCGCGTCGTCGCATAATCAAGCCCTCGGAGCGCAGCAGGTCCAGCGCCTCCCGGACCGCGTTGCGCGACGCCCCCAGCTGTGCCCCGAGGGCCCCCTCGTCGGGCAGCAGCCCGTCGCCCAGAGCGCCGGAGGTGATCCGTTGCCGTAGGACGTCGGCTGCCTGCCGTGCCCGCTGTGACCGTGACCGTGAGGTCGCCTGGCAGATCGGTGGACCGTCGGCCTGCGTATGCGTCATCTCGGCCTCCTTCCCGCGGGCTCTCCAGTGGTATCCCGGCTGTCTCGGCCGCTGAGGAAAGGTACGCCGGAAAGGTTACGCCAGAGTTACGCCACCCGCGCTGACCAGCAGAAACGCGCTACCAGGGAGATTGCGTGGCCGCGTGGCGGCTTCGCCGGTGCCATGTGCATCTACGGCGCCAAGGCCCCTGCGGTATTGGTGGCCGACAGGCAACCTTGTGGGGATAGGAGCGTGTCTCAGTAAGTGGTAGGCCGTCCCTGTGGCCATGGGTCGCGGGGGACGGCAGTGGTCAGGGTGTTGGGGCCCTTTGGGTCGACCAGCCGTGCGCAACTCATTGCCTTGACCCTGTTGGTGATCTTGTGTGGGGTGCTGACGGTGGGTTCGCGCGATGCTTCGCTGGAGGAGTGCGGGGCGGCCTCGGGTTTTGGGGTCTGGGTGCGGTGTCATTACGGTCGAGGAGCTTCCAGCGGATTCCGGTGAGGATGGTGTGCACGGTATGGGCGGCGTGCCCAAAGGGGACGCTGGCGGTGCGGGACCGGCTGGATGTGCTGTTCGAAAACGAGGAGTTCGCGGAGTTGTACCCGTCCGATGGCCGTCCGAGGCTCTCACCGGGGCAGTTGGCGCTGGTGTCGGTGCTGCAGTTCGCGGAGAACCTGTCGGATCGCGCCGCGGCGGGCGCCGTGCGCACGAGGAACGATTTCAAATACGCGCTGGGCCTCCCCGTATGACCCCGATGCGCACTACTGCTTCAAACGGGACATCGCCTGGAGCAGCTATCGGGTAACACAACAGCGGGAGCGCCGTGCCACAGGCGGGCTTTGCCCGCCGCCGCGATGGGCTCGCGGAGCGCGGCGGTGAACCACGCCAGCGCCCGATCCCAGGCGCCGGACCCGTCACGAGCGAGCAGGGCGTACGTACAGCATCGCCACATCGAGGTGGCTGCTTGAGAGCGACTGCCCGTCCCAGCGGGGGCTGTCGAGCCCATGGGTGCGCAGCCAGACAGTCCCTGCACACACCCCGGCCCAGAACAGCGAGCCAGCGCAATCACGCCTGCGCGGCCACTGCGCAGACCAGGTCAGAAGCCAACCCGGTCGGCTGCACATGCCCGCACGAGCGAGCGCGATTCGCTGAGGTGCCATTCTCCGCCATACCGTGAGCAGTTCGCGGAGGACCGGCCATGGGGAAAGGTCCCGACCACAGCAGGTCACAGCGTTGCGCAGCGCATCCGGCCAGATTGCGCAGCCCAAACGTCTCCGCTTCTGGCGGCTCCCCGCCCCTGGACCGTCGTATGTCTCCTACCGGTGATCTTTAACGAGCCGTTCTCACGGGTCTCTCTGTCCTTCACTACGCTCCGAAGGGCAGGATCGGCGCATGAGGATTCTTGTCATCGGCGGCACGTGGTTCCTGGGCAAAACCATCGCTGAGCGCGCACTGTCGAGAGGGTGGACGGTCACCACCTTCAACCGCGGCCGGTCAGGGGCTGATGTGCCGGGCGTAGAGGCCGTGCACGGCGATCGCACGGTGCACGAGGACCTGGTGAAGCTGGCACAGTTCGGCCCATGGGATGCCGTAATTGACACGTCCAGTTCGGAACTCTCCCCGCGGGACGTGCTCTTGTCCGCGACGTCCCTGCAGGACCGGGCCGCTCGCTGGGTGCACATCTCCACCGTCTCCGTCTACGCAGGGTGGCCGCACGAGCCGCTGACCGAGGAATCGCCTTTGCTGGACTGCCCTGCCAATGCCGACGAATCATTGGGATACACGGGCGAGGACGGCAGCCCCACCAAGTACGGCTTCCAGAAGGCCGGCGGGGAGCGTGCCGTGACGGAAGCCTTTGGAGACGCCGCGGTGTTCCTCCGGCCCGGCGTGATCCTGGGCCCCGGCGAGTACGTCGGCCGTCTGCCCTGGTGGCTGGAGCGGGCCAAGCGGGGCGGGCGTATCCTCGCGCCGGCGCCGGCCGAACAGCGGATCCAGCCCGTCGACGTCCGCGACGTCGCGGAGTTCACTCTCCTTCAGGCCGCCGGCTCAAGTAGCGGGGGCTTCAACGTGGCACACCCCGACGGCATCTCGTTCAGCGGGTTCCTGGACGAGTGCCTGGCCGCGACGGGCGGCGACGGCACCCCCATCTGGGCGGACCCCAGGGTGCTGTCCCAGCACGGCGTGAAGCAGTGGACCGAGCTACCGCTGTGGCGCACGCATGCCGGGGTGTGGGCAGTCGACTCTCAGCGCGCCATGGAGACAGGTCTGCGGTGTCGGCCGATCGCCGAGACCATCCGGGACACGTGGCGATGGTGGGCTGCTGACGGGCGCCCCGTGGACCACCCAAGGCGGGCGGCACACGGGATCGCTGCGGAGAAAGAGGCGAGCATTCTCACCTCGCTGTGATCAGGCCTCGATCGCCAGCAGGCCCACGTGCGGGCCGATCCGGTAGGGCGGGGAGACGCGGGTGAAGTCCTCGATCCGCTCGCGCAGTTCACGGGGAAGCTGTGCCCCGTGGTACGGAGGCTGCGATAGATGTCGCCTGATGCGGGCGGCCCGCACGACGATGCCGGTCTTGCGCTGGTCGACGGGAACCTCCCAGACCGGCGCAAGTGCTTCGGCTGCGCCGTCGACGTCGTCGGCCAGGAGGCGGGCATGTGCGAGATCCGCGGCCGCGCCCGCCCGCACGTGCGCCGACTGCTGCCCGTGCGGCTTGTGTGCGAGGAGCGCCAGGGCGCGACGGGCCGCAGTTTCAGCCTGCCCGGCGTCCCCGATGAGCAGCGCCGTGGTGCTGGTGGACATGGCCAAGCGCTCCGCGGAGAACCCGAACTCTCCACCGACCACGTCGTGCAGCACGTCGCGGAGGTCTTGATCGGATTGTCCGGAGAGCTGGATGGCGCGCTGTGACGCTGCGACATCGCCGAGGTGTGCGTAAGCGCGGGCCTGGATGGAGTAGAGGCGCTGGTGGGCGACGTCGCCGACCCCTCCGTGGGACAAAGCGCGGTTGGCCTTTGCCACGGCTTCGGTCGCGTCCCCGGTGTGATAGGCGATGTAGGCCAAGGTGCCGTCGGCGAACGCCTGCAGAGGTGCGAACCGTGAGGTCTCACCGTAGAGCGCGGCCGTACGCGCCAGGGACCGGGCGCTGGGGAAGTAGCCGAGGTCGAAGGCGGCAACCGCCAACAGGGCGGCCGTCTGCCCGTTGAGGATCATCAGTTCCTGCTGTTGGAAGGGGACTTGTGTCCTGTCCCGGTGGCTCTCGATGTCCTGGCGGAGCCTGTCGGCGTCCTCGTAGGCCTGCGCCGGCGGCCTTGTGTGATAGGTCCGGGCAAGGATCACCACCTGGTCGCGTAGTTCGTCGATGGTGTTGTCGGAGATGGACGCCGCGGCGGTCGCGTCGGCGCCGTCATGGGCTTCACGTGCAGTCATGCGGACTCGCTCTTCCAGGTCGAACGCGGGTGCCTGGGGATCGGTTTCCGGCGGCGGGCCGAACAGCTGCTCCGCGGTGTGGCCGGGCCACATGGCCTCGAGAACCTGGCAGGTGTCGGGGCCGGGCAAGCCCACGAGCTTGCCGCCCGTCCAGCGCCGGAACTGTGTCTCGCCGCAGGTGGGGTTGTTGGGGTCCCGACCGAAGAGACGTTCTGCTGTCTCGGTGAATCTCTTCTCGAACCGGCCGTAGGGAAGCCTGTCCCGGTCGCACAGCCATGCGAGCAGTGTTTTCGGAGCACTTCTCATGTCGCCCCCAGTCCCCGGCGCCACGGTTGCGTGGTGAGCCTGCGGATCGATCCCTTCTGTCGGGAAGGGGATACCGCTGCGCCCAACCGCGGCAACTCGCCTTGATTACAAGCCACTTCAAAGCTACCCCGCGGCCACATTCGTCGCTCACAAGAGGTGCAGAGGACACCCTTCACGTCATGGCGGAGCCACGGGGACTGGGTGAACGCTGATCGCCAAGCCCTCGCTGAGGGTGCAGGCCGAGCTCACCCGTGGACCAGGGAGTCCCCCATGCCCCCCAGAGATGTCGGATCGACCAGCCTGTTAGAGGCGCTCCCGCGTCCCATCGGGGAGGTGCCGACGGCTGTGCTGCCGGCCTTCGGCCTAGCCATCCGGCCCGAGCCGTGGAGCGTGGAAGTGGCCCGACGCGTCACGAGGGCGTGGATCCGCTGCCACTGCCGGATGCCGGAAGACCGCGTCGATGCCGTCCTCGTCGTGGTCTCGGAGCTGTGCACCAACGCGGTACAGCACGGTCGATGCGGGTCGATGGGTGTGCGGGGCTGGATGCCAGCGTGTGACGAACTGCGCCTTGAGGTGCACGACGGGTCGCCCTCGGCCGTCCCTGAGCCGCAATACGTTGGCCCCGAGTCGGAAAGCGGGCGCGGCCTGCGCCTCGTCGACCTCCTGATCACTGAGCTCGGCGGCACCTGGGGCTTCAACGAGGACGGAACCCTCGCTTGGTGCGACCTGCCACTCGCTCCGAAGGAGCCGATGCCTGCTCCATTGCATGCCAATCAAGCACCTGCCTCGGAGTTCTCCCGATGACTGCGCCTGCAGTGCCGATCCCAACGCGTAGGCACGACTCGACGGTGATGGCCGAGCAGCCCGCAAGGCTGATCAGTACATCGATGAGGACGGCCCAATGAGCGCATCCAGCCCGACCACCCGCCGACTCGTGCCGTACATCACCAGCCGCGAGGGCGAGCACCCCCACTACCTTTCATCACTGCGCGGCTCGTACGGTTCTGACGGGCGCCTGCAGCTCGGCTACTGGAACGAACTGCACGAAGACCGCGACCTGCGCGGTGTCCTGTGGGGTCGCTGCTCCCAAACGATCGGCGTCGACGGCCTGCCCACCGGCCGACCGCGGTGGCGGATGGTCCACCCCTCCCGCCAGCGCGAATGTATGGAGCAGCTGCGCTGCCAGGTCTGCGCCCGGAGCGCCCGCACCCACCACGGCATCATCTTCCTCGCCGGACCGAATGAGGTGCGGTCCGAGGATGTGGTGGTGCGTACCGCGCAGCCGCCGGTGTGTCTGAAGCACGCGCGAGCGGCGGCGGAGCAGTGCCCTCATCTCGCCGGTCGGCCGACCGTGTTCTTGGTGCAGAGCCGGCCGCTGTACGGAGTGATCGGCACCCCCTACCAGTACGGCGATGGAGGGCTGCAGGCCCTGCCCGCTACCGACGAGGCGCTGCCCTACGGGCATCCGGGGCTGCGCTGGTACCTCGCCTCCCAAATGGTCCGCAGACTCCGTGCCTACACCGTCATCGCCTTGGATGATCTCCCCGACCGCTAACGGCCAACACCAAGCTCCCGCCCCTTTCCCGACGCGTATGAGGCTTGGGGAAGGGCGGGCCTCAACCCGGTGCCGGGCCGCCTTCCACTCCCCCGGTGGCCCGGCACCGGGGCATCCGTCACCATCCGACTCACCCAATTGGGGGTACGTCGTGGAGGCCTTACTCCCCTCCTTCGTCGATCAGCTACTTGAACACGGGCCAGACCCTGGCGAGATCCCCGAGATCTCCGCTACTGGCAGCACGGGATGGCTCACGGCCCTTGCTTCCAGAGTCCTCAGCGTCCTCAGCAGCGAGACCCACGGTTCGGCCGACGCGTTCCTGGCTCACGGTTATGCCTACCTGCCGGTGTCGGTACCGGACCGTCACGCGGTCTATCTGCGGGTCGCGGCCCAGTCTGCTATGACGCTGTGGCTGGTGGACAGTCCCGCGGTCGTCCTCACAGCTGCGGGCACCGTGGCGCTGGAGATGTACCAGGAGCCCAGCGACATGCAGGTTGGGCGCCCGCAGTACGCGCGCAGCTTCGGGCCCGAGCAGGTGTTCGCTGTGCATCCTGGCACGCTGTGCGCGACGCAGAGCAGCGACGACGGCCTGCAGGTACTCGCCGCCCATACCACGCTCGATACCGGTGAACGGCTGTCCGGCGATGAATACGCGGCCGCTGCCTGGCGTGCTCGCTGGGTCCTCGAAGAGCTTGCCAGTGCCCCGGCGGGTGGCCGCTGATGAGGACGGCGACCACATGGCTCGACGCTGTGCCGTCACTGGATTCGCGTGACCTGCGCGACGTGCAGCGCATCAGCTGCACCCTGCTGGACCGTCTCGCCGGGGACCGAGACCTGCTGACCCGGCTGGTCAGTGAGGTGCTGCACGATCCGGATCGTTTGGCCGCCAGCCGCGTCACGCTGCTGCTGAACCGGCTGTCGCTATATCAGGCTGCGGACCGAGGCTTCGAGATCCGTCTGAACATGAACCCGCGGCCCGGTAACCAGCGCGTGGCGCACGACCACTGCTATGCATTCGCCACCCGGATCTTCGCCGGCGGCTACGTGCATGTGGTGCGTCGCCGCACGAACGGCTGGGACGGCCCGTTCACCGGGGCCGACCTCGAGCCGGGAATCGTGACCATCGAGCGGCCGGGCAGCGCGTACACGCTCGGTGAGGCGATGGTGCACCAGGCGGTGATGGAGCCGGACACCGTCACCCTGTTCGTGCGCGGCCCGCGCCGAAAGCAGCGCTCCCACGCGGCCCAGGAGCTGATGCCCGGGAAAGAGACCTGGCCGGCCCCTGCCCAGCCCGGTGAGCAGGCGGTGGAGTCGCGGCCGGTGACCGTCGATGAGTACATGCGGATGCGCGACTACCTCATCCAGCGCCGGCTCATCAACTGACGCCTTCCCGGTTTTCCCGCGCCCGCGCGCGTCGAACTCCCGTGGTGCGAGAGGCTACGGCGAACCGACCGTGCAACGTGAGGAGCATCCGATGACCAGCGTTCTGACGACCGATCACCCTGCCTGGCACACGTTCGACAACGGGGCACGCGCGCGTGCCGTTCGTACGGCCTCCGGCATCTGGGCCCTGTCCCACGACGAAGGCGGCCTGCATGTGGCCTGTGTGCACGGCACCGAGGACGTGAAGCCCACGGTCGTCACCACGGATCCCGCCCGCCTTCCCGCCGCAGCCCCCGCCGCGCTCCGCACCGCTCTGCAGGCGCTCGGCGTCTCACAGCGGCCGGCGAACCCGTGGCTGTGGGACGCGATCACCACCGCCATCCTGCGCCAAGTCGTGCGGGCCGACCAAGCCCGCAAGCTCTACCGCACCTGGTGCCGCACCTTCGGCACCACCGTCGACGGCCCGTTCGGCACGCTCGCCCTCGCGCCCACGCACGAGGAGGTCCTCGCCCTGGCCGATGACGAATTCGCCGGCGTCGGTGCGAAGTTCCACCGCTCTGCGCTGCAAGCAGCGGCCACCCACTACGGGCAGCACCACGGCGAATGGGAGGGCATGGACGGCGCCGGCCTCGTCACCGCGCTGACGCGGATCCCCCGCATCGGGCCATGGACTGCTGCTGCGGCGGCCACCGACTTCACCGGCGACTTCAGCATCTACCCGCACGACGATCTCGCCGTGCGGACCTGGGCCGCCCAGATCGCGCCCGACCACCCGTGGCCCGGCAAGAAAGACAAGGCGTTCGGCCCGATGTGGACCGGCTGGGCCGGCACCGACCGTACCGCCCTGCACACCCTGACCCTCTCCACCCTCACCTGGGGCTCACATGCCCGATGACCTGGAGGACCCATGCCGCAGTTACCGCTGATCAACGGCGCCGACGCCAGGCGCTCGCTCGACGCCTTGTTCGTGAATGCGCCGCTGCGCGACTACACCCTGCGGCCGCGCACCAACGACTACACGCTCCCCGTGCTCGGCATGGCCTACATCGCCACCTACGCGAAGCAGGCCGGTTTCAACGTCGGGCTGCTCGACGCTGAAGCGCACGGGCTGGGCCTGGAGGAGACAGCGCAGATCTGCAACGCGGCCGCGCCTCGGTGGGCGGCGATGAACCTCCTGGCGCCCACCTACGAGATGTCCGCGCGGATCGCCGCCCAGCTCGATCCGCACATCGCTTTGATGGTGGGTGGGCATCACGCCAAGGCGATGCCCGACCGCATCCTGGCCGATCCCCGCATGGCCAACCTGCAAGCCCTCGTCCTCGGTGAAGGCGAACTGCGGGTCGCCGCGCTCTTGGAGGACCAGCAGCGACGGCGGGAACTGCCCGGTGTCCTGTGGCGGGATCGATTGCTGGGCACGCGTGCAGCCGGCGTCACGGACCCCAAGACGAGCGCGACGCTGCTGGGACCCGACATCAACGCCCTGCCCTACGTCGACCGCGCTTTCCTCCCCCAAGATCCATACCGGGCAGCGCCCACTGCCGCCGACCGGCGACTCGCCGACCGCGGCCATGCCGACTGGCGTGCGGCGGCCGTCCGGGACGGGCACATCGAGGCGAACATCGTCGGCAGCCGCGGCTGCCCGTACAACTGCACGTTCTGCGGCGCCGCCGCCAGCGCCAACCCCGACGTCGCCATCCGGGTGAGGACCCCGGAGAACATCATCGGTGAGCTCGACCAACTCCACGCCGAACACGGTGTGACCGCCTTTCGCTTCGTCGACGACCTGTTCCTCGGCGTCGGCCGCGTCATTGACGAACAGATGGCGGCGTTTTCCCGACACCGGATCGGCGAGAAGTACGTGTGGGACGCCACCGGCCGCATCAACGTCCTCGACCGGCTCTCCGACCGCGACCTCGAACGCCTGGTCTCCAATGGCCTGCGGGAAGTGGCCCTGGGAATCGAATCCGGCAGCGACCGCATCCTCCAAGCGATGGACAAGCGGATCAACGCCGAGATGACCGAACGCGTTGCCCGCCGCCTGGTCTTGCACGGCATCGGCGTCAAGGGCTACTTCATCCTCGGCTTCCCCGGCGAGACCCAGGGCGACCTGGACGCGACGGTCCGCCACATCCGAAACCTCTGGGCCATCTCCGACCGGCACGGCGGCGACGTGCGCGCCAGCGTCTTCGAGTTCCGCCCCTACCCGGGCACGCCCGTGTGGCACACCTTGATCGAGGCTGGCCACACCCCGGACGCCCTCCTGGCCTACGGCGACGTCGACCTCACCGGCGACGGAGCGCACGAGTCGATGCGGCAGCGCGACGAGTTCAACTTCTCCGTCGGCATACAGTTCGGCGACGTCCCCCTGCAGCGGATCCGAGCAACGCTCGCAACGCTCACCCGCGAACAGCACGAACGGAACGAGGGCGGGCGGGCGGCCGCCGCATGACGAGCGGCCGCACAGGGTGGTTCGTCACCATCGACGGGCCCAGCGGCGTCGGGAAGTCGACCACCGTCCAGACCCTCCACGACCACCTCGCCGCACAGGGCCGCCCCGCCCGGCGTACCGTCGAGCCGACCACCAGCGACCTGGGACAGTTCACCCGCAGCCACGCCAATCAGATCCACGGCCTGGCGCTCGCCTGCCTGGTGGCCGCCAACCGCTACGAGCACATCGACACCGAGATAGAGCCCGCGCTGCAGGCCGGCCAGCTGATCATCAGCGACCGCTACCTGCCCTCCACCCTCGTCCTGCAGCAACTCGACGGCGTCCCACTGGACTTCCTGCTCGTCCTCAACCGCCACGTGCTGCTGCCGGACCTGGCCGTCATCCTCACCGCCGACCCCGGCCTCATCGCCCAGCGCATCGCCACCCGGGGCATCACCCACCGCTGGCACCTCGACCCCACCGGACCGAGCAGGGAAGCCGACCTCTACGCCGAGGCCGCATCCTACCTCCTTGCCATGGGAGTGGAAGTGCTGCTCCTCGACACCAGCAACGCCACACCATCGGACGTCGCACGCCGAATCGCCGACGCCATCCCGGCTCTGCCGCTAGCGTCGAACGCCTCCCCCACCCGTCCAACCCCCCAGGAAACATGAGCGGACAACCGGCACAGCCCGTCATCGACACCCACGTCATCCTCCGCGACGGCGACAAGATCCTCTTCTCGCAACGGGGCGGCCCCTACGGTCACGGCAGATGGCACATGCCGTCCGGCAAACTCGACCACGGCGAACCCCTGACCGACGGCGCCGCCCGCGAACTGTTCGAAGAGACCGGCATTACCGTCGACCCCGCCCACCTTCTCCTCGTGCAGGTCGTGCACCACCGGCAGGACGCCCAGGTGGAGAGAATCGGCTTCTTCTTCGAGGCCACCACGTGGGAAGGCATCCCGGTCAACAAGGAACCAGACAAGTGCCTGGCACTCGAATGGTTCACCGTGCACGACCTGCCAGACGACATCATCGAATACCCGCAAGCCGGCCTGCTCGGCTACCTCAACGACACCGGAACCCTGGCCGAGCACAACTGGAAGTAGCACGGTGCAGTCCGCCCCGCAGCCCTGACCGGCCCCGGTCGAGTGGCTTCAGCGAGCCCACATTCTTCCTGGGACAGAACAGCACCTGATCGTTGTGTCCACGTCCAGGTGCCGCCGCTGCCCCAAACACCCACGCCCGTGAGGCGTCACCTCCGAAAACGTGATCGAAGTGCGTCGCCCGCAACCGGAAGTGCCGTGGATCCGGACTGATCACGCAGGCGGGAGCGGTGTGTTGAGGCATCGGCGGCATACCCACCCGTGGGTGCCATCCGTTCCGCGTGATGTGTCATCGGGAACATGTCACAAAGCGAGGGACGTGACATATCAGCAGGCCAACAGCTATTTCCCGGTTTGCCGGAGGGGCCTTCGGGCACTCGGAGCGTAAACGAGCGTCACGACTGGCCGGAGCAGCTTCCTCACTCAATCGCTTCGACCAGGTCTGCCAACAAGACGTCAGCCACCAGCTCCTCGACTACGGCGGTGTCGAGTTCGGCCATGGCATGGGTCAGCTCGGGGTCCCAGGGAGCCTCGGTGAGTCGGCCGGGCTTGGGGCCGTGCGATGTGCGGGCTGCGGCGGCACGGTAGTCCACCGCCGTCATGCGCCAGGGGCGGGCCGGCGTCTTGTCCAGGAGATAGGCGGCGATGCGGATGCCTTCGCCATCGAAGTCGCCGTGGTAGCGGAGGATGGCGCCCTGATCCGCGAGAAGGCGGAGGAGGTGGATGGCCGCGCTGTTGGGCCAGCCGGATGTGCACACAAGCGGCGGACAGTCCGGGCCGAAGTGGTGTACGGCCAGAGCCAGGATGCTTGGGTTCTCAACGGCGTGGACGACAGGTGTCGGATCGGAGGCGAGGGTGAACTCGCCCGGGGCCCGCAGTTGGGCGAGGGTCAGACTGGCAGACTGACCAGCCTCGGCACAAACACGGGCCACACGGGCGAGCGGGCCTTCACCGGCCGGGCGTAGTCCACCGACGAGAACGGTGGCCGACAGGTCGTCGTCGGCGAGGCCCGCGCGAGTCCACAGGGCGCGCCGGTCCGCCGCGGACTCCGGCGCGGCGGTGTCGTGAAGGGTCGCCAGAGCACGAAGGACGAGTGTGGACAGGCGGGTACCGTCGTCGAGTGCGTGGGAGTCGCCCTTCAGGACCCGGGCAGCGAAGACGGGCAGGGGCTCGGCCTGGGCCGGGAGTTCCGCGAGCACTGTCAACGCGTCTGCGAGCAGGTTTCGGGTCAGTTCCGGTGAGCCACCGACCAGGCCGTTGGCTCGGCACGAGGCGGTCCAGCCGGCAAGCGCGGGCTGGGCCCGCACGGTGGCATGGCCGTCCAACCATGCCCACAGCTCGGCACGTTCGTCTTCCTTACGGCGTCGTTCTGTCGCGCGATCATCGAGGGGGCCTACGAGTTCGGTGACGGTTTCACGCACCGAAAAGCCGGACAGCTCGGTGACGGCCTCTTCCAGGTGGGCCAGCGAGACGGAGGGGTGAGGATCCGGCAGGCGGTCCAGACCCAGAAGGTCGGCGAGAGCCTCACGCTGAGCTTCGTCAAGCGGTCCGAGGCGCACCCGTGTGACGGGGCGGCCGGAGGACAGTCGGCTGTGGACCGTGTGCCAGAGCGGGCGGAGCTCGGGACGGCGCAGGGTGCGTTCACCCGGGGCCGGTTCGGTGTGGGTCATCCCGCCTCCAAATCGGTGCCGTTCCAGACGAAGCGAGCGCTGGTGACAGCGTCATCGTCCCCGTCGGTGAGGAGTTGGTGGACAGCGATGCCGGGTAGTTCGCCGTAGGTGCACCACTCGTGGTCGGAGGTGACCATGAGATCAAGGTCGAGTGCGGTGAGCAGGGCGAAGACCTGTCCGCGGTTGACCGCGTCCACGCCGACGAAGACCTCGTCGAGCAGGATGGGGCGGGGTGCCAGCGGCAGGGCCTCGTAGTGGGCGGCGACGGCGGCAAACAGCGGCAGGTGCAGGGCGATGGCCTTCTCTCCGCCGGAGAGTGCGCCGTGCAGCTTCTTGGTCAGCGGCTGCCAGCCGGTTCCGTTCGCCCGATCGAGGCGCACGGTGAAGCGGTGCCAGGCGGTGTAGTCGAGCACCTCGCCCAGCTGCTCCTCCCAGCTCGCGGCCGTGTCACTGCCCTTGGCCTCCTCGATACGGGCGCGGAAGAAAGCGTGCAGGGCTTCCCGGTCGGTCTCGTCGACCCGGCCGGGATCCTTGAGCAGCAGCTGACGGGCGGTGCGGGTACCCTCCGGGAGATCCGGACGCACGTCCCAGACAAGCTGGACGGCGACGTTGGAGGCAGTACGAACCCGCTCCAGATGCCCATTCATACGGTGGACGAGTTCGCCGGCCTGACGGATGCGGGCGGCGAGGTGACGGCGGATGTCGCCGGTGAGGATCTGGTCGAAGAGGCTCCGCTCGGCGGTGCTGATGTCGTCACTACTGCGGTCGCGCTCCTGGGTGAGCGTGGTGAGCAGGCCCGTCGCCCCCACCCGCATGCCGTCCAGGGTGGCGGTGAACAGCTGGATGTCGTCGTCGGGCTCCAGATCCAGGTCGACACGGGCACCGAGGCGCTGGCGGGCTTCGTGGACCGCTTCGGAAAGGCGGGTCGCGGCATCGCCCAGGTTGCGTGGGGCGTGCGGGATGCCGGGCCACTTCGCCGCTGTGGCACGGGCGGCCTCCAGAGTGGCCTTCGCGCCGTCTCCGGCGTCGAGTTCCGGTGTGATATTCGCATCCTCCGCGAGCCCCACCAGACACAGATGCCGGAACCGGTGCGCCGCACGGTCCCGGGCGGCGACGGCTCGCTCCCGTCTTTCGGCATCCTGACCACTGGTTGCTCGCAGACCTCCGATACGGCCTTCCAGGCGCAGGAGGAGATCGGCCGCCCGGCCGGCCTCCTCACGACAGCGCCGCAGTTCGGCGCGCGCCTCGGCGACGCGCGCGACGATCTTCCGGTAGTCCTCGCCAACGGTGGCCTCCACCGCCTCCAGGCGCGCCTTCAGTCCCGCCGCCTCGGCTTCGGCGGCAGCGGCGTTCTCGCCCTGATCCTCGGCAGCTCGGCGCGAGCGGTCTGCCTGCGCGGTGATCTGACGTGCCCTGTCCGCGGCGGCGGTCGCGGTGAGACGGGCGTCCACCCAACTGTCGGCGGTGTCCCTGAACCTGTCGATGTCGGAGGAGAGCTCATGCAACCGGTCGCGATCGGTGGGCAGTCCATGTTCAGCCGCCTGACGGCTGAGCGTGCGCAGAGCACCTGCCACCTTGGTCTCGCACCGGGCCAGATGGGCAGCCGCGTCGCGCACGGCATCGTCCCGGGCAGCCACCTTCTCCTCGGCTCGATCCCAGTCACGCCGACGGGCGTCGAGTTCCCGGTGGTCGGGTCGAGCCGCGCGGTCTGCGTCCAGCCGGGCGCGGCGAGCGCCGAGGCCGCGCAGTTGGTCGTCGAGCGCGGCGAGGGAGGCGTTCATCTCGCTGATGCGCTCGGCCAGTTCACCGATCCTGCGCTGCCGGGCCCGTTGCCGCGCGAGGGCACCGATGTAAGCGGGTTCCGGCTTGCTCCACGTTCCGGTGGCGAGCGCGAGACGCCAGGCACCGTCGGCGGAGACGGCCGCGGGGTGACCGCCGGGCAGTGAAGTGCCGTACGCGACACCGGCGAGGATGCGGGTCACGGTGTCGACCGGGACGGGGGTGTCCTCCTCGGGTTTCAGCACCTCCAGCAGACTGGGCCCCGAGGCGGTCACGGCCAGGGCCGCCTCGGCTCGGGTGTCGTGCCCTGGCAGGGCGATCCCGTCGTAGGGGCTGACCCAGGCATCCAGGAGGCCCGATGCCTCCAGTGCCGCCTCCACCGCGGCCTGCACGGGGAGCGGAACACCTTCGTGGAAGGCGACCAGTCGCCACAGGGGTGCGCCCGCCGTCGCAGTGCGGACGGTGGTGCGGGTGGGAGGGGGCAAAGGCGGCAGGTCGGTCTCGTCGCTCAGCCGTCGAACTTCCTCCTCAAGTCGGCTCCGCTCGTCCCGCAGCTTCAGACGCGCCGCTCGCGCGGTGGCCTCCGCTGTGGCGATCTCTTGTTCCAGCGGGCGTGCGGCGGCGTCGACCAGCGCCGTCACCTCGGCCTCGGTCGCGGCTCTGGCCGCCAGTTCCCCGGCGTCGGCAATGCGCAGTTCCGCGCAGTCGCCAGCCCAGGCGAGCAGCCGTTCCGCCTGTACGGCAAGGGCACCGTCCCAGGCTTCGGACGCCTCGTCCCGCCGCGCGATCGCCTCCGCGAGCCGGCTACGGGCGTCCTCCAGCAGGCTCTCGGCGACACCCCGGTCGCGTACCGCGCGATCGTGCTCGTCCATCGCCTCGGTGATGAGGACGACCTGCTGGCGTCGGGCGGTGACCGCACCCCGCAGCAGCCTGCGGGCCTGTCGTGCCCCGTGCTCGCCCGACGTGTGTGCACCGGCCGAACCCAAGGGCCGACGGCCACCGGCCTCGTGCCCCGGTCTGTCTGCGAGGTTCACTACGGAATCCGTGTCGAGAAGCGTCTTCACTTCATGATGGATCGACTCCATACCCGCCGCCCGGGCCGACCGGCGTGCTTCCTCGGCGGCTTCGCGCGCGTGCTCGTCGAAGGTGCGGGCCTGGGCCGCCGCCTCGTCGGCGTACCTCTGGTCCTCCTCCGCACTGATCTGAGTGGCCTGTGCAGTGGCACGCTGTCGCCCGGCGACGGCTGCCGCTTCTTCCGTACGACGGCGGAGCCGGTCGAGTTCCTCGCCCTGCTTGTACGCGTCGCTCTCGCGCAGCCCCTCGACGGTCTCCTCTAGGGCGTGCGCGCGCAGTTCCTGTTCCTCGCGCCGGGCCTGAGCGAACTCCCGTTCTTTCAGCGCCTGTTCGAGTTCCTCGGCGCTCTGGCGGGCGGCGCGGGTGAGGTCGTCCATCTCCGTGGTCGCCGAAATCAGCGCGGCCGAGCTGGCACGCAGGACACGTCGTGCGTAGGCGCGCTGCCGGGATGCGACGGTCTCTGCCGCTGTCACCTCGTCGTCGAGCCGTTTGAGGTGTTCGCGCTGGCGGTCCAGCCGCTCGAAGCCTTCGGCGAGTTCAGCGATCTCGCTTTCGCCCAGTGGGGGAAGGGCGCGGGACAACAGGGTGGAGAGCAGGGACGGATCGAGCCGTTCGGACAGTTTGGGCTGGCGCAACTGGAGCAGGGCGGACAACAGCGACTCATAACGCTGCTCCCCCATGCCGGCGAACAATTCACGTCTTACGGCCGTGCGGTAGTCGGTGGCCGAGGTATGGACGTCGCCGCGGTCGCGCACGGCCTCGACCAGCGCTGCGCGTGTCAGCGGCTGTCCCGCCTCGTTGACGAGGAGCACGCCGGCGGGGTGGGCGATCCTGGAGCCGGTGGTGAAGTAGTCGGTATGTACCCCGCTGGTGTGCACGCTCGCCTGCAGACGCGCACCACAGCCGAACCACCGCTCGGCGCCATCGTCGCCGACGCGGCGGAACTCCATCCACACATACCCGACACGGGTCTTGCCGGCGGCGCCTTCGCCGAGCAGGTTCCAGTGCATGGTGCGTTCCGAACCGCCGAACGTGGACAGGCGGTTGGGGCGCAGGCTGGCGTCGAAGAGGAAGGGCAGCAGAAGCTCAAGGGCCTTGGACTTGCCCGAACCGTTCTGGCCGCGGAGCAGCAGGCGGCCCTGATGGAAGGTGAAGGTCTCGTCGTAGTAGCGCCAGACGTTGAGGATGCCCGCGCGGTGCGGCTGCCAGCGGCTGCGGGCCGCATCCACCGCCGTTGCCTGTGTCGTAGGCGACTCGGCGGACTGGGGCCGCCGAGGGACCGGAAGCTCTGTCACACTCACTGCTGATCCCCTTCTGCCGCAGCGCCACTGGAAACCACGGCGCCTGCTCTCTCGCGCTGGCTCACGTCCCACCCCGGTCCGAGCTCGTCATCCGGATCCGGACTCGTCGTCTCCGTCAGGCGATAGCGGTACGCGGCCGGGCATGCGATGACACGCCCCCCGGCCGCGCGGACGAGCCCGACATCACGCAGGACGCGTACCGCGTCGTCGGAAAGCCGGACCGCGCCGTCCTCGGACTGATACGCCTTGGCCCAGCGCGGGAAGCGGCGCAGTAGACCCGCTCCGGCCTCGGCAAGCTGTTCGGGCAGCATTCCGGCGGGCGTGGCGCAGAGCGGCTCCAGAAGGAGCAGTGCGGCAACCCTGGCAGTGGAGGTGTCGTCGGGGAAGCGGACATCGGTGGCGATCCCATCCGGGTCCACGAGCAGGAAGCCCTCCGCGCGTTCCTCCAGGAGGAAGCCGGCCTGTTCGACCGAGCGACGCAGGATCTGACGTCCAGTCAGAGACGAGATGTAGGCCAGCTCGTCCTCGGCGAGGTCCGCCCGGTGCAGCACGGGGTCGTCGAAGAGGCGACGCAGGACCGAGTGGCGCAGCCTCAGATTGCGTTGTGCATCAGTGGCGGCGCTCTCGCTGTGCGTCTCGTCGGCCGTGCCGTCGACGACCGCGCCGCCGTAGCGGCGCTCCCGCACCAGGCCGGTGAGGAGTTCCTCGAACCGCGCGGGCACCTCGTCCGGGGGCACGGCGAGTCGGGAGGCGCCGACGGGCGCGGCGGGCAACCGCATCAGCAGGGTGGTGTCCACGCGGTAGAGGACCTTGGCTTCCGCGGACTCGACGTACGCCTCGGTCGTACCATCCACCGCGCGCAGCACGTCGTACGACTCCAGCAGCTTCAGGACATCGACGAATGCCATCCGCTCCGGCTTGTGGACCGGGTCGAACGCGGCCAGTGCCCGGTCGGCCGCCGTGGCCTGGACGACGCGGTCGGCGAGCATGCCAATAGTTGTCATCGGCATCGACAGCAACTCGGCCGCGGTCACGCACAGCAGCACGTAACGCAGACGGTCGAACGGGGCCCGGCCTGAACGCGCCCTGCGAGCTGGGCGGGAGCCGTCCGGGTTGGCGCGCACCTTGGTGAGGCGGGCGTAACCTCGGCGGGGCTCCACCACCAAGCTCCAGCCGCAGGTGTAGTCGAACCACTGGGCAAGCGACTCGCGACGGCGTCGTACCAGTTCGAAGCCAGTCGGGTCGGCGGTCTCGGTAAGCAGGGGGCGGGCCAGGAGGAGACGGATGGCGCGCGCGAGGTCCTCCCGTTCCGCGGCGGCCAGTTGGTTGGCGAGGGTGCTCATCCTGCGGCCTCCTGCGGCGTGGCACGGAGGGCCGAGAAGACGCTCGCTCCACCAGCCGCTGTGATGTGGACGACGTAGTCCGGTCCGGTCAATGAGCCCTTCGCGGTGTGCAGTACGGCGGTACGCTTATCGGAAGGCGGTGCCAGGGCGATCTCCACCCGGCCGTCTCCCGTCGTGGCGCGCCTCAAGCCGCTCGCGTCCGGCCGGGCGGCCAGGGCACGGCCAAACAGGTCGAGCAAACGGTCGAAGACAGCGGGATCCAACGTACCGAAGGAGGACAGACGAACAGGTCCGTCTGTCTCCAGCACCTGCCAGGCGAGTGCGAGTTCCGCTCGCTCCGCGCGAGCCCGCTCGGCACGCTCCGCCCTGACGGCCGCAACGTCCCGCACCTTGGCCGTGCGAGTGAACCGCTCCGTCCGTCCACTGGTCCGCAGCAGCGCCGACACCTCCACCGGTGGGGCCTCGGACCAGGAATGGGACGACGGGATCAGCTCGGGGTCGGAGTGGGCGAGATGAGCATGGCGGGCCGAACCGAGCCCGAAGGCCGCCGACCACAACCGGTGCAGGTCCTCTTCCGCGGGGGCCGCCGCGAACCAGCGTGCCAGCTCCCGGAAGTCCTGCACGGCGCTGGAGGAGCGGCGCCGTGACTCGTTGATCCGTTCCAGAACCTGCAAGAGCGAGACGATGGCTCGCCGGGCTATGTCGTGCAATTGCTCGATCCGAGGTCGGGCACCGTCGTCCGCCAGGAACCACGTACGCAGGCCCGCCCAGCGCGCCCGCCTGCTCTCCAGCCAGCCGGCTGCGGGATCCTCACCGGCCACCGGCGGGAGCTCTGCCCCGCGCAGGGCCCGCTCGCGCAGTACGGCGGTCCCCCGCTCCTCCGCCCGGGCCACGGCAGCGGCGACCGCCTGCCCGCGCCGGTCGAGGTTGACCAGGAACTCCTGCAGATACGCGACGGTGGCGGCCTTGACCTCGCGGAACACCTCCAGATCCGCGCCCTCGGCGCGCAGGAGGCGTTGCAGTTCGCCGTTGAACGCCTTGGTGTTCTCCACCAGAGCGTCCAGATGCCCCTCCAGCTCCCGCAGCGTGCTGAAGATCCGCCGATCGGCCGACGCGGGTTCACCGGAGAGCAGGCACAGCTCGCCGAGCCGGTCGGCGATCGCCTCCAGCACGGCCGTCTGCAGCGCGCCCGTGGAGGCGAGAACCTCAAGCGCGTGCCGCACTCCGGCAAGAGCAGCCTCGCCCCGGCGGGTCAGCGAATACTGCAGGTTGCGCCGTTCGTACTCCTCGGCCGTGCGGTAGTTCTCCGCGTGGTTGTGCACCACATCCAGGAGCTCCCACTGCACGAGCTTCCTGAGCGCCTCATGCAGATCCTCATCCTCGACCGCCGCCACCCAGCCGACCCCGCGCAGCCGCTCTCGCACCGCGTCGAGCCCCAGCGCCGTCTCCAGGTGTTCACCGGCCACGCCGAAGACGTCCAGCACGGCCCCATACAAATCGGACCTCTCCACCGTCGTGAACCGGAACATCTCAGGTGGAACCCTACGCACGCCTGTCGCCCCTCCCCGTTGCCCCGACGGCATCCGGATCTCCACCGTAGAGGGAGGCACCGACATTCAAGGGGCGAGTCACAGAACAGCGGATTCAACCGGCGACAATCGGGCGGTCTCGTGGCACGGAGCGCTCAGACTCGACGGCGAACATGGCCCGCTCCTTGTCTCCATGCAGGAGCAGGGACCAACCCATGAGTCGGTCGACACCGCTGGTCTTCCAACGATGCGCGTCGGTGCAGTGTGCGGGTATCCGGGGGGCATCCTCTCTGTATGGCAGACGCGTCACCGTCATCAAGATCCGACACACAAGACAGCGTCGGACAGTCCCTCTCGCTGACGTTCCGGCTCCCCGCAAGGGACACCGGGTCAGGCAGCAGCTCTACGGTTCTTGTCGCTTCCTGCGAGGCGACTGCGTAGCGCCAGAACTCATGCTCCTCCGCGACCGCGTCATCGGAGCGGCGGCCGGAGAGCTCCTGACTGCGGTGAGTGGCCTTAGCTTGATGTTTAACCTCGCACGTCACCCGACCTGCCGAGATCTCCCATTTCCAGCGGTATGCGAGACGGCCGTCCTCCACGCTTCGAGATGTCGAGTAACGCAGCGTGAAGGAGCGGCCGTTGAGGATGAGTCTTCCTGCCGAAGTCCCCGCCGTCGAGGCGTTGGGGGTCTTGTCCCGCTTTCGAGTTGAGTTCTACGACTGCCTCTACACTCGCGCGGATGCGCTCTTCGAGCTGACCGACGCGGTGCTGTGTGCTGATGGCCCGGTCAAGTCGCTGGTCGAGCTGACACTCACGGCCGAGCACCGGCGCGGGCACGGGGCGATGTACGACGCATTGAACAGCGGCTGGCTGGAGCCTCGCCGCCTGCGCAGGCTGCTTGCCTCCACACCACTGCCGCGTGCGGCCGACGGGCGGATCGTGCTCGCTGTCGACGTGTCGAACTGGCTGCGTCCCGATGCCCCCACCAGCCCGGACCTGCTCTTCTGTCACGTCTACGGCAGGGGCCGCAGCGCGGATCAGTTCATCCCCGGCTGGCCCTACTCCTTCGTCGCCGCCCTGGAGACGGGTCGCACATCCTGGACCGCCGTGCTGGACGCGATTCGGCTGGGGCCGGCCGACGACGCCACCGCGGTGACCGCCACCCAGCTACGCGAGGTCGTCACCCGGCTCGTGCAGGCAGGGCAGTGGCGACCGGGCGACGCGGACATCCTCGTCGTGATGGACACCGGCTACGACGTCACCCGCCTTGCCTACGTCCTGTCCGACCTGCCCGTCGAGCTGGTCGGCCGGCTGCGCTCGGACCGGGTCATGCTCCGCGACGCCGGACCGCGCCGCTCCACACCACGCGGCGGGCAGCCCCGCAAGCACGGCGGGGTCCTCACCTTCTCCAAGCCGGACTCCTGGCACACTCCCGACCAGGCCACCACCTGCGACACCAGCCGCTACGGCCGGGCCGAAGCCCTCGCCTGGGACCGGATGCACCCCCGTCTGCAGGCCCGAGGTCCGTGGCTTGACCATGAAGGTGAACTCCCCCTGATCCACGGCACGTTGATTCGGTTGAAGGTCGAGTACCTGCCCGGCGACCGCGACCCGAAACCGGTGTGGCTGTGGTCTTCGCGCACCGGCATGACAGCCCAGGACGTCGACCTGCGCTGGCAGGCGTTCCTTCGCAGATTCGATCTTGAACATACCTTCCGGCTGTTCAAGCAGACCCTGGGCTGGACCGTCCCCAAGGTCCGCGACCCCGCGACCGCCGACCTGTGGACCTGGCTGATCATCGCCGCCCACACCCAGCTCCGCCTCGCCCGCCCGCTCGCCGAGGATCTGCGCCGCCCCTGGGAGCGGCCCGCCGAGCCCCGCCGCCTCACCCCCGCCCGGGTCCGCCGGGGGTTCCGCCACCTCCGCGTGAAGACCGCGAGGCTGTCGCACGACCTACTCCTTTCGGGAGTCAAGAGCGATTCGATGTTCGCTCCCAGTTGTTGCGGGGACGTTGGCAGTCTGGACCGGTGGGGCGGAACTTCCTGCTGTGCGACCGCGAACGTGATTTTGAGATGCCGAGGAGTGCTCGGGAGTGGCTGCCGCTGGGGCACTTGTGTTGGAGAGTGCTTGAGGTGGTCGAAGAGCTCGATCTCTCAGCGTTCGAGGACGGCTATCGTGCCGATGGGCAGGGCGGCGCCGCCTACCCACCGGCCGCCATGGTGGCGCTGATCTTCTACTGCTACAGCAAGGGCATACGCTCCTCGCGCGGCATCGAGCGGGCCTGCTGGGACGATCTGGGGTGCCGGATCATCACCGCGAACCGCGCAGTGGACCATTCCACCGTCGCGCGGTTCGTCCAGCGTCACCGCGACGCGCTGACCCAGCTGTTCGTGCAGGTGCTGGCCCTGTGCGGCAGCCGGGGGCTGGTCGATCTGTCGGCGGTCGCGGTGGACGGCTCGCCGATGGACGCGAACGCTTCCCGTGACTCCAACAAGCAGTTGCCACGTCTCGAAGCCGTCATCGTCCGGTGCGAGGACGAGATCAGCGCGCTCATGGACGACGCGCGCGACCATGCCCGGCGCGTCGAGACCGGCGACACCACGGACGCTGACGACGAGCCGCCGCGTGACGACTGGCCGAGGCTGTCACGCCTGTGTGATCTGCTCGTCCGGGCCCGCACGGCCCGGGACCGGCTCCATCAGCGGGCCCTGCCGTCTGCCAACGAGATAAGGATCAAGGTCGAGGCCGCTGAACGCATCGTGGCCCGCGCGGAGAACCGGCTGGCCGCCGAAACGGCGGCCCATCAGGAGAAACTGAGGAAGTACCAGGCCCGGACCGAGGCCGACCGGGCAGCGGGCCGTCGGGCCGCCAACGGCCGACCGCCTGTGCCCATGGAGAACAAGACGGTCCTGGTCCGGCAGCGGGCCCGACTGGCGAAGGCACTCGCTCACCTGGAGCGGGCACGCAGCCCTGAGCCGGTGCCCTCCCCAACCGCCGTCGCCAGCCTGAGCGATCCGGACTCACGGCTACAACTGGGCAAACGAGGCGGCTACCTACAGGGATACAACCTGCAGATCGTATGCGCACGCTGCCAGATACTGCTGGCCGTCGACCTGCACGACAACCCGTCGGACCGGACGGCACTGATCCCGATGGTCAGGAAGACCCAGGAGAACCAGCACGCGGCAGGTCTTCCGGGCGACATCCTGCTCTGGCTCGCGGACAGCGGATACGCCAGCGCCGCCTCCTTCGAAGAACTCGCCGACCTGCCTCTACTGGTTTCGGTCACCAGCGAGGCTGACCAGGCAGGACTCCCCGCAAAGCGCCAGACCGCCCCCGCCGGCCAACAGGCCATGGCCGACCGCCTAGCGACCCCGACCGGCCGGGCCCAGTACCGCCAGCGCAGCGCGCTCGTCGAGCCGGGCTTCGCCCAGCTCTTCCAGCGATTCGGCCGACACCTCAACTACCGCGGGCGCCGGGCCGTCGACACCGAGATCAAGCTCCTCGGCACCGTCCACAACCTCAGCAAGCTCCTCGCTGGCACCGCAAAATCGCGCCCTTGACTCCCGAAAGGAGTAGGCCGTGCGACAGCCTCCCGCCCGACCCGCCGGCGTGCCCCAACCCTCCCGGCCCGGCCCCGGACGCCCACCCGGCTCGAAGAACCGCAGGCCAGCACCACGACACGAACCCGGGAAGACCGTGAAACGAGTCGAAACCCTCACCGAACATCTCCGCCTGAAACAGCAGCAAGGTTAAACATCAAGCTTAGAAGTTGTTGTCTTTCCGGACGTGAGGACTGCGTTTTCGCTGGTGGGGCATAGGGCCGGCGATCTGGTGGGAGTGACGGCTTGTCATGTCGTCG
>NZ_JBEYXD010000073.1:0-40536 GCF_040644975.1 Streptomyces sp. NPDC046900
CCTCTCACCACTGGAGTTCGAACAGCAACACCACAAGGAAGCTAGACTCTCACTCGCAGCATGAACCCCGTGTCCACACTCCGGGGGTCACCTCAGTCTCCACGTATCCGTACCGCGTGTACAAGGCCCGTGCCTCAGTGAGTTGGGTGTTGGTCTCGCACACGATCCGGGCAGCGCCCAGCCTCCTGGCAGACTCCTCGACGGCGAGCAGCAGACCCCGGCCCAATCCCGCGCCCCGGCCGGCGGGGCGCACGTACATCCGCTTGAGCTCCGCAGTCTTCGGGATGCCGCCAAGCAGCCTCAGACCCGCGCAGCCCAGGAACTCACCCCTATCGCTGCGCGCGACGAGAAACTCGCCGTCCGGCGGGCTGAGGACATGGTGCGGGTCCTTGGCAAGCACCGTTCGAAGCTCTGCCTCCGTCGCCGAGCGTCCCAGCACCCGCCGCCCCATCTCCGTGAAGTACTGCCGCATCACCTCGTACACAGCCGAGCCAATGGCGGGCTCGGGTTTGACAGTCCAAGTAGGCATGCAGGCCATGGTCCCGGACCCACTGCAAGCCGTCCACCGTTCTGTCGCCAGGCACAGCCGACTACGGGCAACAGTCAGAGATCGATACGGGACAGCCTTTCAACGCCGTCCCGTAAGTGATCTTCGATTTGGTGTGGACGAGGTTGGGTGCCGAACGAACTCGGCGCCTATCCCACGAGGGCGAGGTTGTGCAGGTGTGCGACGCCGAGCATCGCGTGGTGGACGCCGTCGCCCTTGCGGCGGCAATCGCGCAGGATCTTCGAGCACTTCATCTGGGCGAAGGCATGCTCGGCGCGGGCGTGAACCCGCTTGCGGGAGCGGTTGTGCTACTCCTTCCAAGCGGGGAGCTCTGTCCCCTTCTGGTGGCGGTGCGGGATAACCAGGCCGGTGCCTTGGTAGCCGCCGTCGGCGATCGTCATCGTGGCGCCGACAGCATCCTTGGCAGCAGATTCCTCCCAGCCTCGGGAGTCGTGTCGGTTGCCGGGCAAGGGCCGGCCGACCACAACGACCAGGCGGGTGGTCGGCATCGATGACGATCTGGTGGGCTGCGGAATAGCGATAGTTTAGGTTGCTGGGCGACAAGTCATCGAGACCAGCGTCTCTCTACCTCTCGGTCCGGGTTCGGCCCAGAATGCTGCCCATGGTCGACGAAGAGCCCAACGAGGCAGAAGCACCCACATTCTTGTCAGCCGCAGCCGAGGTGGCTCGACTACTGGACCTCGACAACGCGGCCGGTGTGCCAGAAGACCGACGCGCACGGCACCTGGCCCATGCAGTGCGCAAGCCACTACTCCAACACGTCAGCCTGTCCGAGGAGTTCTTCGCACCGTTGATGGCCGCAGCCGTCTATGACCCTGACCCCAGCTTCTGCCGCTGGTTCATCGAGCCCGCCCTCTACACCTTCGGGCGTCGGCGAGTCATGACGGCACTGCTCAACTATGCGCGGACAGGCACGGACGCGGAGCAAGCGGGCGCCAAGCGGGCCTGGTACTGCGCCCACTTGCCGCTGCGCGCCGACCGGTCTCCGGCCTACGCACCTGGTGGAAGTCGCAACCCGGCTCTGGACGAGTCCCACGAAGTGGTGGACAAGTGGCTGGAGTGCATGGCCTCACCGGACCGCAACGGAGCCTGATCCGGCGTACGAGGCGACGGGACAAGCTTTGGCCGTCGTATGCCAGCGTAAGCGCTGGACAAAGCGGGTATGTCTGCGGCACTGCGAGTAGGCGGACCTTGGGGAGGGGAACGGGCAGGCGTGGCGTCCTGGCACTGCTGGGACAGGAATAACTCCGGAAAATTACGGGCTTCTCAGAGACGTAGGAGTGGCACAGCGTGTCGATTTCACGTGCGGAAGCAGCGAGATTCTTCCTCCGCGCCTATTGGCGCACGCTGCGCGGCCTGATAAAGCGTGCAAGAGCCACCGCCATTGTCCTCACATGCTTGATTTCGTTTCTCTTGCTTCTCGTCATACAACTTTCCAGCAGCGCAAAGATTCTCGGACTAAGCAAGGACACCTGGCTCAATGTGGCAGGATCCGTGTTCGCGACGGCCCTCTTTCTATTTATTGAATCTGCTGTTCAGGCCGTGAAAGGAGTAGAGGAAAGCGTAGAGAAAAATGCATACCGAGAGATCGTGGAAGAACAAGGGATACTGGAGGTATTCAGCCAGCGCGGAGATGACCGAGTTCTGGCGCTTTATGAGCGGCTAATCTCCGACGCCGAAAGTAGAATTTGGGCAATCGGTATGACTAACGGTCATTTCGTGCACCAACACCTACAGGAGATCTGTGCGCGGCTACACAGACAGCCATTAGATGTGGTAATTGCCTTTTGGGATCCGGACACCACCGTTTCAAGACCGACGGCGCCTGGTTCTTCCAGTGCATCCGTAAACCTTCTCTCAGTCCAGAGTCAACTTGAGGGAAAACATATATCGTCCGACGACCTGAAGCAAACGGTTCGGGTACGGCAGGAACAGGTCCAAGAGGCTGTCGATCGGATTGGCACTCAACTCGCGGGGCGTGTAAGGATCGTCGATATCACTCATGTTGCAAATTTTACGTGCCTGATCGTGGACGATCAGGTTTTCTTTTTCCCGTTTCTCGCAGGACCTGACAGTACTAACAATCCAACGCTTCGGTGCTCTGCCCAGGGACAGATTGGGCGGGCAATTTGTCGGCATGTTGAACATCTGTTGGCGAGTCCTGAGCACACTCGAATTTTCTGGGAGAAGGATGCTTCATGAGGATCGCCCTCACAGGATCATCGAGTACGGGAAAGACAACACTTGCACATGCGCTCCTTCGAGATGCAAGATTTCAGAAGTACGCGACAGAGGTAAGGTCGATCAATGCGCGTGACACTCTGGCGAGACTTGGCTTCTCGGCGATGGACAAGATGAGCCGCGAGGAGGCTCGCTACTTCCAACTTGCTTATTATATTCAAAAAGAGAGTGACGAAAGGAAATGCCGGGAAGGGTTTATAACCGAACGGTCCTTTGTGGACGTTGCGGCTTATTGGATAGAGCGAGACACTCGCGATCGTTCCCACTTTGAGAAGATGATGCTGGTTGACCCGTGCACCGAGAATGCGCGAGCGTACGATATCCACATCTATCTGCCTTTCGGCAGCATTCCCTTTTATCCAGATGGTTGGAGGTCGGAAGATGTCTCCTTCCATGAAAGAATCGATCGACGCATACGGAGCCTGCTTGGAGAATGGGGCTTGCACTACATAGCGATCACAAGCGCTGATCTGTCGGAACGTGTGGCCTGCGTACTGGAGGGGTTGAGTAGCGTTGGGCGGACCTGATTCGGTCATTTTCGTTTCAGCAGGTATCACCGAACCGAAGAAGGGCAATAGCCCTCTAAATCGCCTGAACCTCTATCTCAATTATGGCCTGCTGGGGCTGGCCACATTGGTGGAGAGTAACGGCTACAAGGCCAAACTTGTACACGGCGGGTTTTCTGATCCGGCTGACATCCTATGCGAGTTAGAGCAGTCAGGGATTATTCCAACTCGCCACCCGGTGATGCTCTCCTTGCCGAGCAGTTTTTGCCTTGAATGGGCGCACATATTTTCGCGTACGCTCAAAGAGCGTTTTCCGGAAGTATCCATTATCGCCGGAGGGCGCTGGGTGATCGACCCTGATCCGGCATGGGCGAAAAAGCGGCTCCCTGATGTGGACCTATTCGTTTATGGTACGGCAGAGCGTCGAATACTCAGTCTATTGGGTGGCCCTCAGCGTTGGAGCGCAATCAGTTCGTGCAGTGCATCTCTAGATCGCTCCCCGGAGGCCGCGCTTGTTCAGCCACCGAACCTTAATTTCTTCCTGATGGATGATTATCGAGATTATCATCCAAGTCTCGAGATGTCTCGGGGATGTGGATTTAGTTGTTCCTTTTGCCTAGAGCGGAATGTGAAGCTACAGACCATACGAAGTCCCGCATCGACAGTGCATGAACTTTGTCGCTATATCCAGCAATATGACTCGGAGTTTATTCACCCGTACTTTGAGGCGTCCTATTTTCGCCCCTCACGTGCATGGGTGCGAGAGTTCGAGGAAGAATATCGAAGTAACGGATTGGAAGTGACCTGGCGTTGCGAGACCAGGGTGGACTCGTGGCGCGTTTCTGATATATCCGACCTGGCCGCGTGTGGCCTGAAGGTGATCGATCTCGGTCTCGAATCCGGCAGCCCCCGGCAGTTGGTGGCGATGGGGAAAACAAAAAACCCTACGAGATATCTCGAGAAGGCGAACGAACTACTGCATGCTTGCAGGGATAACGGAATATGGGCGAAAGTGAATGTGCTGCTGTATGCCGGGGAGACGGAAGACACGATCGCCGAGACCGTTCAATGGCTTGATGGCCGGCGGGACTGCATAAAGGGTGTATCGGTGACCCCTCTGATTGTCTATAGATCTAGCGGTGACGTCTATTCTTACGTGTCTGAGCTCTCGCGGGCGGGCGCTACCCTGGTCGACAGTGAGCGGCTGGAACAAGATGGATACTCTTTCGTTCACCTCAATTCGAGTATCCCGCATGAACAGGCTATTGAATTAACCCGCAGAATATCGAGACGGTACATGTCCGATCAGGACTACTTTAGCCTCAAGAAATTCAGCTACTATCCACGGACATTTTCATGGGAGTCATTCAATGAGATTCTTGACTCCCAGCCGCTGGATGAACTGCCGTTTTCGCGTCTCACATCAGCCTGTAAGTAGATGGCGATGCCGACATCCCCCGTCGGCGGGGAGGATCTGAACGGGTTCACGAGCGTGCTCAGTGGCGGTCGCCTCTTCCAACGACGGTTCAGTCCACCAGTATCACCGCTTGTTCGCCACGTGTAGCACCCGCGGCCGGGCTAGACCTGACCAGCTCCTCCAGCTCGCGGCGGCGTTGGAGTCCGTGCACGCAGCGATCTGATTGCGCAGCGTCAGCGCGACAGGACCGACGGCCGGTGGCTGCAACCCAAATTGCTCGGCGATAGCCGGGCAGTCTGAGCCGCCGGCCCGCGTGGCACGTCCCTCCGAACGCTGGTCGACCGGGCTGCAAGGCCCGGCCGAGGAGGGTGCCCGACGTCGCCTGGGCGCCGGGCGCGCCCATAGCGCTTTGTCACAGATTTACTACGCTTCGCTATCCAACTGGTGGGCCTGTGGGGGGCCTGAAGATCCGCACCTTCAGGCAGCCGACCGTTGGACCTGGCTGATCCTCGCCGTCCACACCTAACCTCGAAGTTTCGTGACGGGCCGTCGGCTCGCCCTTCGGGCCGTTTCGGTTGTTCGGGCTGGTGGCGGGCATGCCTGTGGCCCGGCTGTCGCGCCAGGTAGGCGCCGGGTTCCACGGCTCCGGCAGGGGTGTCTCGTTGGGGCGGGGTGTCGTTGCTGGTCAGCCGAGGTTCGGCAGCGCCTGCAGGCGGTCGAAGGCGGTGGTGATCACCTGGGTCCAGGGCCAGTGCCGGGCCAGGCGGAGCCAATGGCGGCGTGCGGTGGTGACGAGATGGGCGGCTGCGGAGAACAGCCGCGGGCGCTTGGGCTCCCAGCGTCGGGCCTCACTCGTGAGGGCAAGCATGGGCATCCAGGCGAGCAGGTCGAGGGCGAGCTGGACGATCTCCAGCCAGATGCGGTTCTGGGCGGCGTCGTGCAGGGGCAGGTTGCGCAGGCCGGTGTCGCGGGCGGCGTGGATGCGGTCCTCGGCGCGGGCGCGCTGGCGGTGCCGCAACTCCAGTTGAGCGATCGGGGTGCCGGTGGTGTTGGTGGCGAAGCAGGTAATCCGCATGCCGTCGGCGTCGTTGATGCGCAACTGGGCGCCGGGGTACGGTCGTTCCTTGCGGACGATCAGCCGCATGCTCGTGGGCCAGCCCCCCAGGACGTCGCCGGCAAGTTCGGCGACCCAGGCGCCATCGCGCACGTCGCCGTCGGGTTCGACGGCCGGTGCCCAGGCCGAGGCGGGAACCAGGAGGACGGCCTGGTGGATGGCGTCGGTGATGACCATCCCGACCGAGTAAGACAAACAGCGTCCCCGCGCGGTCAGCCAATCGAGGAACTCGTGGGTGCCGCCGGCGGAGTCGGTGCGAATCAAGGTCCGTCGGCCGCGGCGGTGCTGCTTCGGCAGCTGGGCCATCGCCTGCCGGGCCGCGGTGATGTGGTCGGCGGCGGTATTGCTGCCCGCGTTGCCCGGCCGCAGCAGACCCGCGACCGGCTCGCCGGAGCCCTCCGGGCCGTGGTCGACAAACGCGAGCAACGGGTGATGCCCGAAGCTCTTCTTCCACGTCGCGGCGGCGTCCTCCTTCTCGGAATGGGCCAGGACCAACACGCCGTCGATGTCCACGACCACCTCGCCGCCCGCGTTCGGCGCCGCGTCACCGGCCAACTGCCAGACCCGCTCGCGCACGTCGGCCTGAGGCTGCCGCACGGCGGCCAGGGCTCGGGGACCGGCCGCGGCAAGCCCGTCGACCAGCCGGGAGACGGTCGGATCCGAGGCCACTGGCCCGAACACGGCGGGCTCGGCCCGCAGCATCCCTACGTCGGACAGGCAGTCTCCGCCCAACGCGACCGCCAGCGCGAGGTCGAGCAGGACCTTCCCGGGATCGTGCACCGCCCGCGGCCTGCGCCACGGCTCCAGGGCTGCGGACAGCGCGCTGTCCAGGCCGATCCGGCGGACGGTCTCCACCAGCAGCACCCCACCGGCCTGCGAGATCGCGCCGGCACCACCGCCCCGGACGCGGACATGTGGATAGAAACCACTACGCTTCTTCACGTGGAGAGTGCTTCTTTCCCTGTGGCGACCGGATCCTAGACAAACCCTATCGTTGCAGGTCAGAGGCACTCTTTGCTTGTTTGATCAAGACCCAGACAAGCCTGCTCGTGAAGGCCCGAGGTTAGTTAGGGCCGCGGAAATCAAGGATTTTTCAGTGGTGTGGGGCAGGTCTGGACGTCCAGAACCATTGTGTCCGAGTTGCCGTTGCACCCGACCCGCGTGAAGCCGAGGGCAGTGTAGAGGTGCACGGCGGGGTTGCCGTCCTCGACGCTCAGGCTGAGTCGACCGACCGGGGCCACTCCCTCGGCGGCGGCCTGGATCAGCGCTTCCATCAGGGCCCGGCCGTGCCCGCGGCCGCGGTGCTCGGGCAACAGGCCGAGGGTCAGCTCGGGAACGTCCGGAGCAATGAAGCCGTATCCGGGCTCACTCTCGGGGAGGTGCCGCGCCCAGACCGCACCGATCGGTTCGCCGGTGTCGGTCTCGGCGATGATCCCGAAGTCGTCCTTGCGAGGCCAGCCGACGAGGTAGCGCGCGGCGTGCGGCTCAGCGGCGAGCTGCTCGGCAGTGAACCGCTGCTCGCCGTTCCAGTTGTATGCCTCGAGCAGGATGCGCCAGAGGAAGTCGGCGTCGCGGGCGACGGCGGGGCGGACAGACATCAACGGCCTTCGGGTCAGGAGCGGTGCGGGCCGACCGACGTTAGGTCGCCATCTGCAGATCGGCAAGGAGTTTTGTCGCGGGATGCCTGCCCCATCGGTCGGCATCCGGAGAGCCACCGGGAACCTCCGGCGGCCGACGCCCAACTGACGACCTTCACCTCAGGAGTGACGTCCTCTTACTGACCAACAGGACCCAGAAACGCCCTATCACTCCAGGGCAAAAGCACTCCTGAACATGTTGGTCACGCTCAGCTGCGCTGGCTCATGAAAGCGTGAGGCTAACTCCGGCTTGCCCGCCCGCTTGCAGCCGACCGGCGCCGCCCCTGGGGGAGGCCCGTCCAGTTGAGCAACTTCACTCTTGCCCGCGTCCGCCGCGACTTTCGGTATATCAGCCGAACGGTCGCCGGCTTGGCCCCGAACGGCCGCAAGGCCGCAAGAACGGAGCCGGGCCTCCCGCGGTGGTTCAGGCGAGTACGGGATCCAGCAACGTGAGTATGCCCGCGTCCGCGTCGAGTCGGGCCCGGGTACCGATGGGGAAGGTCTGCTGCGGCACGCCGTGGCCGATGTCCGCGCCGGTCAGGACCGGGATGCCGAGGTCGCCGAGCCGGTCGTGCAGCAGTTCCTCGACGCGCTCGCGCGTGCCGCAGTCCGTGAAGGTGCCGCAGACGATGCCGGCCGCGCCGTCGAAGTAACCGGCGCGGCGCAGTTGGGTGAGGAACCGGTCGAGCCGGAACGTCTCCTCGTCCACGTCCTCCAGCAGGACGATGCCGCCGCGCGCGGGCAGCGAGGTGTCGGTGCCCAGGGAGCAGGCGAGCAGGGTGACCGTGCCGCCCAGCGTGACACCCTCCGCCGTGCCGCCGACCAAGGGGCGGGAGTCGGGGAAGCGCAGTTCCTTGACGGACACCGGGTCGTTGAGCAGCGCGGCGAGCCCGTCGAAGTCGGCCCGGCCCGGACGGAAACCGCGGATGGCGGGCATCGGCCCGAACAGCCCCGTCCAGCCCAGCTTCACCGCCACCGCCTCCAGCAGCGCCGTCACGTCGGAGAAGCCGATGACGGTGCGCGGGGTGGGCGTGCCGACGGCGTCCCAGTCGACCAGTTCCAGGGTGCGCTGGGCGCCGTAGCCGCCGGCCGCGCAGAAGACGGCCGTGAAGGCCGGGTCGGTGAGCGCGGCGGTCAGGTCGCGGGCGCGCAGCGCGTCGTCACCGGCGAGGTACTCGCCGCCTGCCCGCGCGGAGGCGAACACTTCGGGCTGGAGGCCGAGTCCGCGCAGCGATTCCAGGCCGACCTCCAGGTTCTCCTGGTTGGGCGGCCCGCTGGCGGCGATGACGGCGACACGGTCACCCGGCTTGGGCGCGGAGGGGCGGACGAGCCCCTCGGGGGGCAGGGTGGGCATGGGGCTCCTTGGGGAGAGGGGTGGGTGTGCGGATGTTTTGGTCCGCGTTCGGTGCGGGGCGTGGAGCGCCGGGGGCACCGTTCGCGGGAAGGGGTGGGTGCGGCGTCAGTGGGCGTCCAGGAAGGCGGCCAGGAGCGCCGCCCGCTCCAACAGGGAGGCCAGCGAGGCGTGTTCGTCCTCGCCGTGGGCGCCGGCGCCCGCAGGGCCCAGACCGTCGACCGTCGGGATGCCGAGCGCGCCGGTGAGGTTGGTGTCGCCCGCGCCGCCGGAGGAACCGAGGGGCAGATCCAGGCCCAAGGCGGCGGCGAGCGTGGTCAGTTCGGCCGCCAGGGGGTTGGCCGGGTCCATCGCCCAGGCCGGGCGGTGGGACAGCGTTTCGGCGGTCAGGGCGGCCCGCTCCCGCACCGGCGTCGGCTCCAACAGGGCGGACAGCAGGGCCCGTTCGGTCTCGGAGGTGGCATAGCGCAGGCCGATCTCCGCCTCGGCGTGGTCCGCTACGACGTTGGCGCGGGTGCCGCCGCTGATCGTGCCGACGTTCAGCGCGGCGTCGGGGAGGGACGCGGCCGTCGCCCGCAACCCGGCGAGCTGGTCCACGAGTTCGTCGATGGCGGAGACGCCGAGCGCGGCGTCGAGGCCGGCGTGGGCGCTGACCCCGCGCACGCTGAGCCGTACCCGGGCCACGCCGCGTCGGCCGATCTTCAACGCGCCGCCGGGCAGTGGCGGTTCGAGGCCGAGGACCGCGTGGGCGCCCTCGGCGTGCCGGGCCACCAGGCGGCTGCCGTCGGGGCTGCCGATCTCCTCGTCGTTGACCACCACGAGGCGTACCGGGCGACCGGGCGTGGCGCCCGTACGGGACAGCAGGTCCATGGCCAGTTCTACGGCGACCAGGGAGCCCTTCATGTCGAAGACCCCGGGGCCGGTGACCGTGTCCCCGTCCTCGGCGAGCGTGAACGGGCGCCGGGCGACCGTTCCGGCCGGGAAGACGGTGTCGCTGTGGGCCACGAGCAGCGTGTGCCCCGCCGGCGGGCCGTCTCCCGCGTCGCCCTCCGTCTCGAGGCCGTCCCAGTAGGCCACCAGGTGGTCGCCGCCCGGTCCCGGCGGCTGCTCGACGCGGTCGGCGGTGGCGGCGAGGCCGGCGGCGAGTTTCTTGCCGAACACGGCCGCACGGTCTGCGTCGCCGGACGGGGTCTCCAACGCGACCAGGCGTTCCCAGCGTTCCAGCACCGTGTCGCCGAACGTGCGGGCCAGGGCGAGGAGTTGGGCGGGCTCAGCCATAGCAGTTCTCCACGGCCGAGGTGACGACGCGGGTCAGGGCACGGAAGCAGCGGATTGCCTCGTACATCGTCGGGAGCGTGAACCGCACAGTCAGCGGGTCGGTCTGGACGACGCCGGGGATGTAGCTCGCGGCGGGCGCCAGGTGGGCGGCGTCGAAGGACACCTCGTAGGTGTAGCCCTCGGCGGGCGGGGCCGCCGGCCGGATGGAGGCGGGCAGAGACGTGAGGCCTTCGCGGGCGGCCTCGGTGATGCGGGCGGCGCTCACGTCGGGCGGCAGGCAGATCGCGGAGTAGCGGTCCACGCAGGTCTTGACCACGGCGTGGGCGGCGTGCGGAGCCCAGCCGCGGGCGTCCTCGCAGCACAGGTCGTCGCCGGTGACCAGGACCACCGGGACGCCGTACTCGTCGGCGAGCAGTGCGTTCATCCGGCCCTCGGAGGCCGGCTCGCCGTTGATCCGCACCGCGGTGATGGTGTTGGGCAGATAGGTGTGGGCGAGGACGCCGGGCTGGCCGGCGCCGGTGTGGTAGCCGACGAAGGCGACCGCGTCGGGGGAGTGGTCGATGCCCTCCATCATGCCGAGCGGCTTGTGCGTGCCGATCAGCAGCGTGGCCCTTTTGTCGAGCCGGTCCAGGAGCAGGTTGCGCTGGTCGGCGTGGGCCTCGTTGACGAGGATCTCGGTGGCGCCGGCGGCGGCGAAACCGGCGATCGCGGCGTTGACGTCGGCGGTGAGGAACTGCCGGTTGTACTCCCAACGGGCGTGACCGGGCTCGCAGTCGTCGGGGAAGGTGACGCCGGTGACGCCCTCCATGTCGGCGGAGATCAGGACCTTCATGCTGCCTTCTCCTCAGGGGTGGTGAGATGGGCGCGGGGACGGATGGTCCAGGTGCGCATGGTGTGCCGGCTCAGCTGGTCGAGGTCCACGTCGAGGCCGATGCCGGGCCGGGAGCGGGGCACGGCGACCATGCCGTCCACGGCGCGGATCGGCGGCGTGACGATGTCCCGCCGGTAGTACTTGTCGGAGCCGGAGACGTCCGAGGGCAGGGTGAAGCCGGGCAGTCCGGCGAGCGCCAGGTTGGCGGCCCTGCCGATGCCGAACTCGTGCATCCCGCCGCACCACACCGGCACTCCGGTGTCCAGGCACAGGTCGTGCACCGTCTTGGACGGGCCGAGCCCGCCGAGCCGGGACACCTTGATGTTGACGACGTCGGCCGCGCCCAGGTGCAGCGCGGTGCGCAGCATGTCCGGGGTGGTGATCGACTCGTCCAGGCAGACCGGGGTGTCCAGCCGGGCGGCGAGCCGGGCGTGGGAGAGCAGGTCGGAGGCGGCGTACGGCTGCTCGATCATCAGCAGGCCGCGCCCGTCCAACTCTGCCAGCACCGCCTCCTGTTCGGGCCGGTAGGCGGTGTTGGCGTCGACCTGGAGGGCGATGCCGGGGAAGGCGTCCTGGACGGCGCGGACCGGTTCGAGGTCCCAGCCGGGGCGGATCTTCAGCTTGATGCGGCGGTAGCCGTCGGCGACGTGCTGGGAGACCTGCGCCAGCAGGGCGTCGATCGTCGGCTCGATGCCGAGGCTGACGCCGGCGGGCACCGCGTCGGCGTCGGCGCCGAGCAGGTTGGCCAGGGGTTCGCCCCGGCGCTGTCCGTACAGGTCCCAGCAGGCCATGTCGAGGCCGGCGCGGGCGAAGTGGTTGCCGCTCACCTTGGCGGTGAGCCGGGCCGCGTCGTCGGGGTGGTCCCAGGGCCGGCCGAGCAGCATCGGGGCGAGGTACTCGCCCAGCACCTGCCAGCAGCTCCAGGTGGACTCGCCGCAGTAGTAGGGGTCGGTGGGTGAGGCGCACTCGCCCCAGCCGACGCTGCCGTCCTCGGCGGTCGCGCGGACGACGATGTGCTCCAGGTACGACTTGCGGTGCGAACTGGTCTCGAAGGAGTGGACGAGGTCGAGCCGGACCAGCGCCAGCTCGATCTCGGCAAGGGTGACGGTCATGTGGGGTCGTCCTACCGTGCGGGGCCCCGGTCAGGGGCGAGGGGCCGTGCCGGGTGCGGCGGCACGGGGGGTGAAGCGGTACGCGGCGAGCCCGTCCGGCAGCCGTACGCAGGAGACGGCCGTGCGGTCGGCGAGCAGCCGGGCGAAGGTGTGGGTGAGGCGGCCGCGCAGCCGGGCGGCGTGCTCCGGGCCGGCCTCGGCGCGCAGCCGGTGCCAGTCGTCGGGCAGGACCACGATCCGGTCGTCGCGGTCGTCGTGGACCTGGCCGACGCTCCAGCCGCCCGGCGGAGGACTGGGAGCGGGCGCGGCGGGCCGTGTCGGGGCGTCCAGGTGCCAGGAGACGATGAAGCGGTCGGTGGACTCGCCGGTGGCGGCGCCGAAGCCCGAGGTGCCGTACATCGCGGGCTTGAACGCGTCCACCACCGCGCCGAGCACGTCCAGGTTGAAGTGGGCGTTGCGGGTCTGCATCGGGTCGTACGCCCAGCGGATCAGCGTCGTGCCCTCCGCGAGGCAGCGGTCGCGCTGGCCGAGCTTGAGCAGCCGTCCGATGCCGAGGCCCTGGCGCTCGTGCGCCACCACGGCCAGCTGCGAGTACTGGTACAGGCGCGGGACCGGCCCGTCCGCGCTCCGCTCGCGGGCGAGGAAGCTGTAGGTGAAACCCACCAGCGCCTCGCCGAGATAGGCGCCGACGACCAGGCCGCTGTTGTCCTGCAGGGCGGTCAGCAGGCGCGCGTTGAGGCTGCCGTCACCGGGGCGCAGCCCCATGACCCGCTCGTACAGCGCGATGCAGTCGGCCATCTCCAGCGGGCCGTCCACGTCGCGTACGACCAGCGGCGGACCCTGCCGGGTACCGGCCGTGGACCTCGGTGTCGCCGTCGAGTTCACGATACGCTCGCGAGGTGACACGCGGCCTGGCCGCCCGCCGGAGCCTGCGCCGTGAGGACCGGCAGCGTCCGCCGGTCGCAGCCCGCCTCCGCGCGGCCGGCCGCGTCGAGGCCGGCCCACAGCGGGCAGCGCGGATGGAAGCGGCAACCCTCGGGGACGGCCGTCGGGTCCGGCGGCTCGCCCTGCAGAAGCTGGGGCCGCTCACCGCGGCCGCCCTCCGTGGACACCACCGACAGCAGTGCCTTGGTGTACGGATGCTTCGGCGCGAGCAGGACCTCCTCCACGGTGCCCACCTCGACGATCCGGCCCAGGTACATCACCGCCACCCGGTCGGCGATGTTCCAAGCCAACCCCAGGTCGTGACTGACCACCAGGGAGGACAGGCCGAGGTCGCGGCGCAGGTCGAGGACGAGCTTGAGGATCTCGCCGCGTACGGAGGCGTCCAGCGAGGCAACCGGTTCGTCGGCGACGATCACCGAGGGCTCCAGCGCCAGCGCGCCCGCGATCACCACGCGCTGCTGCTGACCGCCGGACATCTCGTGCGGGAAGCGCGAGAGGAAGTGCTCCGGAGGGCGCAGCCCGGCCTTGGACAGGGCGGAGTGCACGCGCTGTTCGAGGCCGTCCTTCATCCGGTGCAGCCGGGGACCCTCGGCGACCGCGTCGAACACGTTCTGCCGCGGGTTCAGGGCGCCGCCGGGGTCCTGGAGGACGAACTGGACCTTGCGACGGTGCGCCTTCAGCGCGGCGCTCGTGTAGCGCAGCGGCACGCCGTCGCACAGCACCTCGCCGGACGTGGGCTTGACCAGCCCGGTGAGGGCGCGCGCCAGGGTGGACTTGCCGCAGCCGGATTCGCCGATCAGGGCGAGGATCTCGCCGCGGCCCAGCTGGAGGTCGACGCCGTCCACCGCCCGGGCGGGGCCGCGGCCGGCCCGGGGCGGGTAGGTGATGTGCAGGTCGCGGACCTCCAGCGCGGGCGCCGTGGCCGCGGCAGGTCCGGTGCCCGCGCCGGTGGTGGTGACGGTCATGAGCGGGCTCCTTCAGCGGACGGTTCGGGCACGTCCGGGGCCGTGGAGACGTTCGGGAAACCGGGCTGTACCCGCAGGCACGCCGACTGCCGTCCGGGACCGGCGGGCCACAGCTTCACGGGGGTGCCGTCGCAGACCTCGTGCACGTCCGGGCAGCGGGCCGCGAAGGGGCAGTCCGCGCCCAGCGCGGCAGGGTCGGGAGGGTCGCCGGGCAGCCCGGCCGGCGCCCTGCGGGAGGCGGGGTCGCCGATGGTGGGGAAGGCGCGGGACAGCGCCCGGGTGTACGGGTGCTTGGGGTCGTCCAGGAGCTGTCGGGAAGGCCCGGACTCCACCAGCTCGCCGGCGTACATCACCGCCAGCCGGTCGCACATCTGGCCGAGGACGGACAGATCGTGGCTGATCATGATGACGCCGATGCCCTCGTCGCGCACCAGGTCCGTGAGCAGGTCCAGGATCTGGGCCTGCACCATCACGTCCAGCGCCGTGGTGGGCTCGTCCGCGATGATCAGGTTGGGGCGGCAGGCCAGCGCCATCGCGATCATGATGCGCTGGCGCTGCCCGCCGGAGAACTCGTGCGGATAGCTGCGCATCCGCCGCGCCGGGACGCCCACCGACTCCAGCAGCTCGGCCGCGCGGGCGCGGGCCTGCTTGTCGGTGATCCGGCCGCCCTCCTCGCCGGCCCTGCGGCCGTGCAACAGGATCGGCTCGATCAGTTGGTCGCCGATGGTGTGCACCGGGTTGAGGGCGGTCATCGCGCCCTGGAACACCACGGAGGCCTCCGCCCAGCGCACCGCGCGCATCCGGCTCCACTTGGCGGTGAGCAGGTCCTCGCCCTGGTACAGCACCTGGCCGGTGACCTCGGCGGCGGACGGCAGCAGCCGCAGCAGGCTCATCGCCAGGGTGGACTTGCCCGAGCCGGACTCGCCGGCCAGGCCGAGCGTCTGTCCGGCGTCCAGCGTGAGGTCCACCCCGCGCACGGCGGGCACCGTGCGCCCGCCGCCGCGATAGGTGACCTTGAGGTCCCTGACCTCCAGCATCGCGTTCAACGTGTCTTCACCGACCTCGGGTTGAGAATGGTCTCCACGGCGCGGCCGGTCAGGGTGAAGCCGAGGACGACGATCAGGATGGCGATGCCCGGCGGGTACAGGTACCACCAGGCGCCGGAGGTGACGGCGCCGCCGCTCAGCGCCGAGTTCAGCATCGCGCCCCAGGAGATGCCGGTCGGGTCGCCCAGACCGAGGAAGGTCAGGGTCGCCTCGGACAGGATCGCCGAGGCCACGGTCAGCGTCGAGGAGACCAGGATCAGCGGGGTGACGTTCGGCAGGACGTGCCGCAGCATCACCTGCGGCCCGCCCGCGCCCAGCGCCCTGGCCCGCTCGATGAACGGCTTGGCCTCCACGGCGAGGGTCTGCGCCCGCACCAGCCGGGCCGTGGACGACCAACTGGTGACCGCGATGGCGATGGTGATGGAGGCGGTTCCCTGCCCGATCACCGCCGACAGCGAGATGGCAAGGGGCAGGCTAGGCAGCGCGATGAACCAGTCGGTGAGGTGCATCAGCGCCTTGCCGATCCAGCCGCCGTAGTGCCCGGCGACCAGGCCGACGGCGCTGCCGAGCACCACCGTCAGCAGGGTCGCCATCAGACCGATGGACAGCGAGGAGCGGGCTCCCCAGATGACCAGCAGCAGGATGGAGCGCCCCTCCTGGTCGGTGCCGAGCGGGTAGCCGTCGGTGGGGGAGTGCAGCGAGGGGCCGTCCACCTTGATGACGTCGAGGTCGTTGTCGGAGATGAACAGCGGCGCGCACAGGGCGAGCAGGCCGAACACGACCAGGATGCCGAGGCCCGCCACGCCGGAGCGGATGCGCACGAAGGAGCGTACGAAGCCGGTGAATCCGTTGCGGCGCGGCTTCGCCGCGACCGGTGCGACCGACGGCGCGGGTTCGGCGCCCGCCGGCGGCGGGACGGCGACCGGCGGGTCCGCCTGGGTGAGGGGTTCGTGGTTGGTCACTGGGCACGCACCCGGGGGTCGAGGAAGCGGTAGATCACGTCAGCAAGGAGGTTCATGAGGATCACCGATGCGCTGAAGACGATGAACGTGCCCTGCAGCAGCGGGAGATCGGGCACCTTCAGAGCCTGGTAGCTGAGCTGACCCAGGCCCGGCCAGGAGTAGACGGTCTCCACGGTGATGGCACCGCCGAGCACCGTGCCCAGGTGCATGAAGATCATCGTGACCGAGGGCAGCAGGGCGTTGGGCACGGCGTGCTTGCGCCGTACGTCGTCGTCGCGCAGCCCCTTGGCCCGTGCGGTGAGCAGATAGGGGCTGCCCAGCTCGTCGATGATCGAGGAACGCATGACGGCCACGTACTGGGCGAAGACCACCAGGACCATGGTCAGGCAGGGCAGGACCAGGTGCTTGGCCACGTCGACGACGTGGTCCAGGCCACCGGTGATCGCCGGGTCGCTCATGCCGCCCGCCGGCAGGAAGCCGGGGAACGGGCCGATGCCCACGCTGAAGGTGATCAGCAGGATCATGCCGAGCCAGAAGGTCGGCACCGACCACAGCGTCAGCGAGGCGCCGGTGGCGATGCGGTCCAGCCAACTGCCGTGCCGCCAGCCGGACCTGACGCCCAGCCAGAGTCCGAGCAGGACCGAGATCACGGTGGCGGTGCCCATCAGCAGCAGGGTCGGCCACAGCCGGTCGCCGATGAGCGAGCTGACCGGTTGCTGGAACTCCCAGGAGGTGCCGAGGTGCCCGGTCAGGGTGTCGGTCACGAAATGGAAGAAGCGTTCCGGCACCGACTGGTCGAGGCCGAGCTGATGGCGCAGCTGGGCCATCTGCGCGTCGCTGGTGGGACGGCCGCGGGTGATGGACTGGACGGGGTCGGCCGGCATCAGACTGAACAGCACGAACCCGATGACGAGCGTGACCAGGAAGCTGATCGCCGCGGCCACCAGCTTCGTGACCAGGTAGCGCGCGAACCCGGAGCCCTTCCGGCGCCCGCCGTCCGGGGCGCCGGCGGGCTTCGCCGCGACGGCGCCCGTGACGTCGATGGTGTCTGCCACGGTCTACTCGCGGTCGTCGGAAGAGGAGCGGCGACGCGCCAGGAACACACCGCCGGCGGCCAGGACGACGACTACGGCCGCCGAGGCGCCGATCACCGTGCCGGAGTTGCCGCCCGAGGAGGAGGACGAGGCCTTCGCCGGGGCCGCGTTCAGGTACTGGTCGTAGGAGACCTGCGCGGGGAAGGCCCCGGTGGAGTCAGCCTTGCCGCTCACGATGCCGCTCACCCGGTCGCTGCGGTACGCGGCGAGGCCGTTGGCGTTGTAGATCATGATGTTCTCGTTGGCCTTGTACAGGATCGCCTGCATCTGCCGGAGCAGACCGGAGCGCTCCTTGACGTCGAAGGCACTCTGCTGCCGCAGGAACAGGTCGTCGTAGTTCTTGTCGCAGAAGAAGGAGTCGGTGCTGCCGCCCTCGCCCTTGCTGTCGGGCAGCGCCGCGCAGGTCTGGATGCCCAGCAGGTACGTCGGGTCCGGCCCGGTCGACCAGGAGTCCATCAGGATGTCCCAGTCGCCCTTGGCCAGGTCGGCGTTGAGCTTGGCGGAGCTCATCGACTGGATGTCGACCTTGACGCCGATCTGCTTGAACCAGCCCGAGAGGTACGTGGAGACCTTGGCGTCCGAGTCGTCGTCGGAGTGGATGCCGAGGCGGAACTCCAGCTTGCGCTTGGACTTCGGGTCGACCCGGATCCCGTCGGAGCCCTTCTTGTAACCCGCCTGGTCCAGCACGGAGTTGGCCTTGGCCGGGTCGTAGTCGAACTTCTCCGAGTCGGAGGGCTGCCACGCGTACTGCGGCAGCGATGGCGGCAGGTAGCTGGCGCCGACCTGCGCCAGGCCGTCGCGGACCTTCTTCACGATCGTCGGCCGGTCGATGGCGAGCGCCAGCGCCTCACGGACCTTGACATCGCCGAGCGCCGGGTGGCCGGTACCGATCTTCTTGCCGTCACGGGTGCGGGCGCCGCCGTTGACCTCGATGCCGTTCCAGCGGTTGCCGACCTGCTCGTACGCCTTGATGCCGGACTGGCCCTTGAGCGCCTGGTACTGGGTGGGGTTGAGGCCGCTGACGTAGTCGAGCTGGCCCGAACGCAGGGCGGCCACGGCGGCGTCCGTGTTCTTGAACGCCTGCTGGATCATGTGGTCGTACTTGGGCGCGCCCAGCAGGAAGTCCTTGTTCGCGTCGAACTTGGCGTACTGCTCGGGCTTGTAGTCCGTCAGCGTCCACGGGCCGTACCCGACGATCGGGAAGCTGTCGTTCTTGTAGTTCTTCAGATCCTTGACGTGCGATTCCCATATGTGCTTCGGCACGATCGGGATGCCTGACACCGGGATGCTGACCGAAAGCATCGTGGCCTGCGGCTTCTTGGTCTTGACGACCAGCGTGGTGTCGTCCGGTGCACTGACGGAGGCGAAGTTGCTCACCAGCGAGCCGTTGGCGGTGGCCGCGGTGGAGTTCGTCATGATCAGGTTGAACGTCCAGGCGGCGTCCTCGGCCGTGATCGGCTTGCCGTCGCTCCACTTCAGACCCTTGTGGATCTTGAAGGTCCAGGTGAGCTTGTCGCTGGACGTCGTCCAGGAGTCGGCGAGGTACGGCTTGACGGTGCCGTCCTGCTCCACCGTGTCCAGGGCGGGGTAGATGCCCGAGAACACGTCCAGGCTACCCGCGAAGTAGGCGAGGAACGGGTTGAGGGAGTCGATGCCGATGCCCGTGATCGGCATCCGCAGCGTCTTGCCGCCGTCGTCGGCCGAGGCGGTCGGCGCGGCGACGAGGCCCGCGGCGGTGCCGATCAGCAGGGAGGCGGCCAGCGCGGCGGCCTTGCGGCCGGTTCTGCGCACGGGGGTGGATGTGGTCATCGTGAACTTCTCCAAGAGGTGCCGGCGGCCGGGGCCGCGAAGGGACGGGAGGGAGATACGAGCGCCGCTGCGCTGCGGACCCGGGTGCGGGCCGTGCGGTGGGGCCAATCGATGCGTGATGCATCTATTGGTGCGGCGTAGTGCGGTGCTGCGTGCGGGGTGTGCCTTCCGAGTCGGTGCGGACGTGTTGGTGGTGAAGGTCGTCCGAGGCAGGTGGGGCGTCGCGGACGTGGTGATGGTTGACCGAGGGAAGGAGGGCGGCGGCTACGGACGTGGCAAGGTCGTTCGGGGGAGGGCGGTCGTGGTGGCGATGTGGCCGGCAGGTTCAGGCGGTACGGGGCCCGGTCACCGGTCCGTGCCAGGGGCGAGAGGGTCGGTGCGCAGGAAGTCCTCCAGCACCCGCACCCCGAACTCCAGGCTGCTCACCAGGACCTGCTCGTCGACGCCGTGCACGTACCGCCAGGCGTCGAAGCCGGGCGGGGTCAGGCCGGGGCCGAAGCCGTAGCACTGGATGCCGAGCCGGGAGAACGCCTTGGCGTCGGTGCCGCCGGACATGATGAACGGCAGTACCAGTGCCTGCGGGTCGGCCCTGCGCAACGCCGCCGCCATCGCCGCGAACTCACGGGACTCGTGGTCGGCGAAGACCGGGGCGGCGAAGCTGTGGAAGGAACGGGAGACCTTCTCGCCGAGCAGCGCGTCCACGGTCGCGAAGAAGTCCTCCTCCGCGCCGGGCAGGATACGGCCGTCCACACCTGCCGTCGCCTCGCTCGGGATGACGTTGTGCTTGTAACCCGCCTTCAGCATCGTCGGGTTGAGCGTGTTGGCGACGGTGGCCTCGACCAGCTTCGCCGCCTCGCCGAGCTGCGCCAGCGACGCGGGATCGGCCGGGTCGACCGTGACGCCCAGGTGGGCCGAGAGCCCCTCCAGCAGTGCGGCCACCGCCGGCACGATCCTGACCGGCCAGCGGTGCGCGGCGAGCGTCGCGAGCGTCGCCGCCAGGGTGGCGACAGCGTTGTCAGGACCGGGACGGGAGCCGTGGCCCGCGGCACCGCGCGCGGTCAGGTCCATCCAGGCGCTGCCGCGCTCGCCGACCGCGATCGGGTAGAGCCTGCTCGCGTCGGGCAGGTGGACCGAGTAACCCCCGGACTCGCCGATCGCGGTGGCCACCCCCTCGAAGAGGCCGCGATGCCTCTCGACGAGGAAACCCGCACCCAGTTCGCCCGTGTCCTCCTCGTCGGCGACGAACGCCATCACGACGTCGCGCGGCGGACGCACGCCCCGGCGCGCCCACCAGCGGGCGATCGCCAGCATCATCGCGTCCATGTCCTTCATGTCCAGCGCCCCGCGCCCGAGGACGGCCCCGTCGCGGATCTCCCCGCAGAACGGGTCGAAGCTCCAGTCGGCGGGCTCGGCCGGGACGACGTCCAGATGGCCGTGGACCAGCAGGGCGGGGGCGTCGCGGTCCTCGCCGGGGATACGCACCACCGTGCTGGCCCGGCGCGGTGCCGACTCCAGCACGACCGGCTCGTAACCGGAGTCGGAGAGCAGTTCGGCGGTCCACTCGGCCGCCTCCCGCTCACCGCGGGAGTCGCCTGCGCCGTAGTTGCTGGTGTCGAAACGGATCAACCGGGCGCACAGCTCGGTGACTTCGGAGGTCAGGGCGGCGTCCTCGGCGGTGGAGAGAGCGACGCTGCCCTGACAGTGAGAGGGATCGTTCATGCGGAGGGGACCAGGTGCCTTCCCGGCGACAGGGACCGAGGGCGAACCCTCTGCCGCCGATGGCTCCGCGAGACGGACTCGCGGAGGCGGGGGAATGGTTGGGACGGGGGACGGGGGACGGGGGACGAGGACAGGGCACGGGGACGGCCGCCGTGCGGGTGGGTGCCGTCGCCGGGGGGAGCAGGAGGAGCTACGGGTGTCCGGGGTTTACGTGCCGGGGGTGTCGCCGGCGGGTCCCGGGAGGCCTGGGTCACCGGCGACGGCCCCTAAGGTGCCCGCAGTCGCGTCGGACGCCGGACGGCCGAGGCCGTAACTGCCCAGGGAGCGGAAGAGCTCCGCGCGGCGCCGACTGCGACGGGCGGCGCCCTTGGCGCCTGCGGCGGCCAAGGCCGCCAGCACATGGGCCGCCGCCGCCACCGCCGTCGGCGAGTGGTGCGGCGACTCGCTGCGCGTGTCCACCGCCAGAACGTGCGTGGCGAAGGAGCACACCGGACTGGTGTAGCTGTCGGTCAGCGCGATCACCGAGGCGCCCAGCGCGTGGAACTCCCGGGCCACGTCCACCGTCAGGCGGCTGTAGTTGCGGAAGCTGAACACGACCAGGGCGTCGTCCGCGTGCGCGTCGCTGATGGCGTTGACCGCCGCGCCCGTCGCCGGCTGCACCAGGAACACGTCCCGCATGCTGCTGGTGAGGTCGCTGGTCAGCAGCGAGGCGTACCCGGCCGACTTCAGGTCGCCCAGCACCCACCGTCGCCGCGCCCGCAACAGGGCCGCGGCCGCCACCTCCAGGGCGCCGTTGGCCTGGAGATCCGCGAGCGTACGGCGGAGGTTGTCCTCCTCCGCGGTGATCATCCGGCGCAGCGCCGACCGCTCGCGCGGCTCGGACTGAGGCTCACGGCTGGTGAACCGCAGATCCGGCTCGGCCAGCCGCAGACCGACCTCCCGGGCCGCCAGTTGGCGCAGGTCGTCGGTGGAGGCGACCCCGGCCGCCGCCAGCAGTCCGTCCAGGTCCGCGGCACTCGCGTCGGCCGCGCGCAGCAACTGACCCGGACGGCGCTCCAGCGAGGCCGGATAGTCCTCCGCCAGTACCGCGAACAAGCGCTGCGCGGCGGGCCCGCACAGCTCGGCCGCCGCACGCAGCAGCTCGAGGGTCGGCGTCGGCGCCAGAGGACCGGTCACTGCTCACCCCTCCCACTCGGGGCAGCCCACACCCGGGAGTCCGGGTGCTGAACTGCCTCTCTGCTGACAGTTAAACGGTGGTGTCAGATTGCTTGATCTAAGCGATGCGTGAGTCTTACTGTCGCGTTATGACCTCGTCAAGAGTCACAGGGGCGGAAAATTCTTCGGCCGATTGCCGCGTCCCAGAAGAGATTTCGCGTCGCTCCCCGGACGATCCCGGACAACAGGACGCCGAACCGGGCGGAGGGGCAGGAAAGAGCGACCCCACCGGATCCGGTCGGGCCGCGGCCCCCGACAGCGCCGACACCGGAGACCTGCTCGCGGCCTCCGTCGCCCGTGTGCGCCGGGCCGCCGGCCTCACCCTCAGCGCGGTGGCCGCCCGCGCCGGCGTCTCACCGGCGTACGTCTCGCAGATGGAGTCGGGCGCCGCCAACCCCACGGTCCGCACCCTCTGCCAGATCGCCGACGCCCTCGGCTGCACACCCGCCGAACTCCTCGGCGGCACCCGGCCGGGCACCGTCGTCGCCCCGGGCTTCCCCCCGCGGTTCGCCCCGGCCCCGCTGCTCGCCCAGGTCGACGGCCACCTCGGCATCTGGGACCTGACGGCCCCGGGCGCGAGCCGCATCGGCGCCCGGCTGCTCCACGCCGACCTCGGCGACCACGACCACCCGACCGCCCACCCCGGCGAGGAATTCGTGCTCGTCCTCGCCGGCTCCTGCCGAGTGGCGGTGGCGGGCACCGCACGGCTGCTGCGCCCCACCGACAGCTGCCACTTCGCCGCCATGGACGAACACCACTTCACCGACGCCAGCGACGACCTGCTCATGCTCGTCGTCCTCACCGAGGAGTAGCCCCGTGTCCACCGCACCCTCCCTGCCCGCACCGCGCGCGGGGACCCCGCTGCCCGACGGACTGGCCGCGGCCGCCCCACCCGAGACGGCCCCCGAGGTGTGGCCGGTGACCGCCCGCACCGTCGAGGGCCGGCTGCACATCGGGGGCGTCGCCCTGGACGACCTGGCCGACGCCTGCGGCACGGCGCTGTACGTGGTGGACGAGGCCGACTTCCGCCACCGGGCCCGGCTGTGGCGCGAGTCCGGCGCGGACCGGGTGCACTACGCCTCCAAGGCGTTCCTGTGCGCGGAGATGGTCCGCTGGGTCGACTCCGAGGGGCTGCACCTGGACGTGTGCAGCGGCGGCGAACTCCAACTCGCCGTGGACACCGGCTTCGACGCCGCCCGGATCGTCTTCCACGGCAACAACAAGTCCGTCGCCGAACTGGAGGCGGCCGTCGCCCACGGCGTCGGCGTGGTGGTCGTCGACTGCCTGGAGGAGATCGAACGGCTGGCGGACGCGGCGGCCGCAGCCGACCGGGTCCAAGACGTCTACGTCCGGATCGCCCCCGGCGTCGCCGCCGAGACCCACGACTACATGGCCACCGGCGGCGACGACGTGAAGTTCGGCTTCCCGGTGCGCGGCGGCCACGCCGAGCAGGCCGTGCTCGCCGTCGCGGCGTACCCCTCGCTGCGGCTCGCGGGGGTGCACTCCCACATCGGCTCACAGATCACCGCAACCGAGGGGCTGACCCTCGCCGCCGAACGGGTCTCCGCGTTCGTCGCCCTGCTCGCCGAGCGGCACGGCATCACGGTGGCGGAGATCGACCTCGGCGGCGGCGCCGGAATCCCCTACCTGCCGGGCCAACCCCGCCTGGAACCGGCCGAGTTCACGACGGCCCTGCGAGCGGGCCTGGAACGGGTGCTGCCCGGCTCACCGATACGGCTCGCCGTCGAGCCCGGCCGGTCGATGATCGGCACCGCCGGGGTGACGCTCTACCGTGTCGGCGCCGTCAAGGACGGGCTTCGCCGCCGATTCGTCTCCGTCGACGGCGGCATGAGCGACGCCCTGCGTCCCTCCCTCTACCTCGCCCGCTACACCGCGTGGACCGCCAACCGCCCCGCCGAGGGCGAGCCGGTGCACGCCGTGGTGGTAGGCCGCCACTGCGAGAGCGGGGACGTGGTCGTGCCCGACATCGCCCTGCCAGCCGGTGTGACCACCGGAGACCTGCTGGCCGTCCCGGCCACCGGCGCTTACCACCACGCCATGGCCAGCAACTACAACGCCCAGCCCCGGCCCGCCGTCGTCGCTGTGCGGGACGGCCGCGCCCGCCTCATGGTCCGCCGGGAGACCCCGGCCGACCTGCGCCGCCGCGACGCCCACGGCGACCCGGTGCAGCTGACTGCCATGTGACCCGGCGGGCGCCCGTCCGCCGAGCGCCCGCGGGCCGCCCTCAAGCCGGATTCAGGGGCACCTGTCGCCCACGGCGTACGCGCGCAACTTCCCGTAAGCGCCCAGAGCCGGCACGCCAGCCCCGGAACCGTCCACCCAGGGGGCGGTAACCCGCGCACCGGGCCCTGCGGTTGCCCACCGCCCGCACCCCGCCCAACTCCCTCTCCCGTACTCGGAGTCACCCATGTCCACCGCGCCTCACCTGCCGTACGGCACCTGGCCGTCCCCGATCACTGCCGAAGCGGTCGCCGACGCCTCCGGATCCACCTCCTGGCCCTCCGGAGCCAGCGACGAGAACTGGTGGTGCGCCTCCGACCCGGCCACCGCGACCGTGCGGCTGCTGCGCAACGCCCCCGGTCACGAGGAGCCCGTCCCCGTGCTCGCCCCCGGCGTCTCCGTACGCAACCGCTCCCTCGGCTACGGCGGCAAACCGTACTGGGTACGCGCCGCAGACTCGGCCGCCGACCGCCACCTGCTGGTCTTCACCGACCACCGCGACCAGCGGCTGTACCGCGCCGAGGTGCCCCGCCTCGGTGCAGCCGAGGACGACGCGTTCCCAGTGCCCGTCCCGCTCACCCCGGCCGACCCGCCCGACCGGGAGGCCTGCTGGGCCGACCCGGTGACCGGCCCGGACGGAACCGAGGTGTGGTGCGTGCGGGAGACCACCCGGGCCGCCACCGGACCGCACGACGCCGACCCGGCCGTCCGCGCCGTCCGTGAGATCGTCGCCGTACCGCTGTCCGGTGCCGCCGCCCACGACCCCGGCGCGCTGCGCGTAGTGGCCCGCTCGCACCACTTCCTCTGCGGTCACCGTCTCTCCCCGGACGGCCGACGGCTCGCCTGGATCGGCTGGGATCACCCTCATATGCCGTGGGACAGCTCGGAGCTGATGGTCGCCGACCTGCACGACGGCGTCGCGGGCGAGCCCGTTCGTCTGCTCGGCGGCAGCCATGACGGCACCGAGGTCTCCGTCTCCCAGGCCGCATGGGCGGGCCCCGACACCCTCTACGCGATGGCCGACCCGGACGGCTGGTGGAACCTGCACCGCGTCGACCTGGCCGCCGACCGGCCGACAGCCACCGCGATCGCCAACGTCCTCCCCCTGCAGGAGGATTGCGCCGGTCCCATATGGCGGGTCGGCGCGAGCTGGTTCGCCGTCACGCCGTACGGTGTGGTACTGCCGCACGGCAACGGCCCGCAGCGGATGTCCTGTTGGTCGCCGAAGAACGGCGAACTGACCGAACTCGCCGACGGCTGGAGCAGTTTCCAGGGCGACCTCTGGTCGAACGGCGAACGGATCCTGGTCCGGGCCGCCGATCCGGTCCGCGGCTCGGCCCTGCTGTCGGTGCCCCTGGCACCCGGGTCCGGTCCGGCGCGACCCGTCAGGCCTAAGGCCGAGGACCCGCTGGCCCCTTGGCAGCCCCTGCCCGAACGCCGCACCGTGTACGACGCGCAGGGCCGACCCGTGCACTTCGTGCTGCACCGGCCCACTCATCCCACTGCCACTGCACCCGAGGGCGAACGGCCACCGCTGCTGGTGCAGGTGCACGGCGGCCCGACGAATTCCACCGGCGTCACCGCCGACCTGGAGTTCTCCTTCTTCACCAGCCGGGGCTTCACCGTTGCGGACGTCGACTACGGCGGCTCCACCGGCTACGGCAGGGCCTACCGCGACCGGCTGCGCGGGCAGTGGGGAGTGGTGGACGTCGACGACTGCGTCACCGTCGCCCGCGTACTGGCCGCCGAGGGCCTGGCCGACCCCGCCCGTACGGCCGTGCGCGGGGGTTCGGCTGGCGGCTGGACCACCCTGGCCTGTCTGACCCACACCGACGTCTTCTGCGCGGGTACGGTCCTCTACCCGATCAGCGAACCGGCACGATGGCGGGCCGAGCAGACCCACGATTTCGAGTCCCGCTACGTGGACACCCTGGTCGGCGTCCTCCCACAGGACCGGGCCTGGTTCGACAAGATCTCACCCGCCGCGAACGCCGACCGCATCACCGTGCCGCTGGTGATGCTCCAGGGCGCGGATGACTTCATCTGCCGCCCGGACCAGGCCACTCGCATCGTGGACAACCTCGCCGAACGCGGAGTATGGCACCGCTTCCTGCTCTTCGAGGGCGAGGGACACGGCTTCCGCCGGGTCGAAAGCGTCCGCCGCTCCCTGCTGGCCGAGGTCGCCCTCTACCGCGAGGTCCTCGGCGCCCACATCGCCCCCGATGTCTCCCTGGACGCCGACGCCGTCGTTGGTTTGGCGTGAATCGTTGCGGCCCGAAGATCCCGCCGTCGTCAGTAACGGAGGTCCAGCGGGCTGTGCTTGAGGGATGGATGCGTCGCGGGGAGCAATTGTCATTCCTGAAGGGGCGGATGTCGTCAAGAGGGTTGTCGGCGCTGGCTGTTGATGGTCCCGGGCAGGAGTGAGCGGCTCGCGGCCGGTGGGCGTTGACAGCGGGCTGGCAGGATGGCATGCGGTTGTGGGTGTCGTTCATCTCCGGTTGATCGTGCGGGAGGGCAGGGCCGTTGCTCGGCTGCCGGTCATTCCTTCGCGGCGCGTGGCCGCATGGAGCTCTACGACGTGCGGCAGGCGGGGTCAATCAAATCCACGACCGCGCCGTGTGGGGGTCAGACAATTGCCCGGCCTCGCGCCTGCCGCGTCCGGGCTGCTCATCCCGGCTGCTCGGCCAGGGACCGGGCCAGCGCGCGGATGTGCCCGTCACGCAGGCCGTAGTAGACGAGGGTGAGCAGTTTGCGGGCCGCGGCGATTTTCGCGATGTTCTTGCCGCGGCGGGCCTCGATCCGGTCCCGGTCTTCGGCGATCTTGGGGGTGGCCTTGCGCTGGATCGCTTCCACGGCGGCCCAGCGGACCAGTTTGCTGCCCTGCTTGGTGACATGCCCGCGCCGCACGAGGGTGTCGGACTCGTAGTGACGCGGGGTCAGCCCCGCCCAGGAGCACAGTTTCTCAGCGGCGGTAAACCGGTGGACATCGCCGATCTCCGCGACGAACACCGCGGCCAGCACCGGGCCGATGCCGGGCAGCCACCGGATGGCCCCGCAGCCTGGGTGCCCGCGCAGCCGGTCGGCGATGCGCTGGTTGAAGACGGCCTCCTCGGCGTCGAGGATGTCAACCAGGTGCAGCAGGGACGTCACGCGCTGGGCGTAGGGGCCGGACAGGGGCGTCTGCTCCAGCCGGCTGCGGCCCTCGACGCCGAACAGGTCGGAGACGGCGATGAGGATGCCGGCCTTCGCGAGCACGGCATGGACCTGAGCCTTGAGTCCCGAGCGGAGCGCGACGAGTTTGGCGCGGTAGCGCACCAGTTCACGCAGTTCCCGCACCTCGGGCGGGGCGATCCACGACTCTGGCAGCCGCCCCATGCGCAGCAGGTCGGCCAGGTCTGCGGCATCGCGGATATCGTTCTTCACCCGTCGGTAGGCGAAGCCCTTCACGCCCAGCGGGTGGGCCATATGGACCTCCGCCCCGGCGGCCTGCAGGGCGTCGACCGCCCAGTATCAGCCGTAGGTAGCCTCCAGCACCACGTCGGGGCGGATGCCCGCCTTCTCTATCTGCAGGCCCAGCGCGACCGGGTCGTTGAGGATGCGTACCGCGCTCAGCTGCATGCCATCCGCTGTCTGCCGCACGATCACCGACCGCCTGCGATGCAGGTCGATGCCGACGTACTGGTGTCCGTCGTACTCGCTCACCAGGGGCCTCCTTCGCCGTGACGAATGTGAGCCACCTGGGACCTACCCGGGAACCCACGGGGGCGGAGGCCCCGCCCCTTGATCGCATCAAGAGTTGTGGATCGAGTGATGTCAGTTCTCGGTCTCACGACCGAGACGGGTCTGGCTACTGATAGGGCAGCACGAGGTGAGTGGGGTCTTCCTCGGGCCGGATCTGCGTCGACCCTCGGGCGTACTGATGACAGAACTCCACTGGCTCCTCGAAGCTCACCGCAATCAACGCCTCGGCTCCCGGCATCGGGACAGCAGGGCCCGTGCCGTAGTGATGGCGCGTGACCTCATCCAGTCGCTCGGCCGGTTCCATCGAGGAGAAGGCCGGGGGTCCAGTCTCTTGGCTGAGGGTTCCCTGGACCATCCACTGCGCATGCAGTTCCAGGACTCCCGGTTCCGGGCATCGCCAGCGAAAGCGGGTGACGCACAGTGCTTCGGCGTTGAACCATGTGCTCCAACCTCGTTCATCACCGAGGAACGCGAGCTCAGACGCTTCCATGACGCCGTAGGAGAAGGGGAGGCTGCTCCAGTGGCCTACCAGCAGGTCATCCATCCGTAGATCTTCGGGCAACGGGCGCACTCTTCTCGACTGAGTTCGATGAGACAGCGACTCGGATGCGTGGGAACGAACAAGAGCCCTGTGATCAGGCGGCGGCTTCCTCGCGCTCGACCAGGACACCGTTGGTGAACCTGGCGGCTGCGCGGACGAGAGGAACCAGATGGGCTCCGGTGATCGCACGCCAGCGGGCCTGGGCGGACTCGACGAGCTTGAACACCATGGCCAGGGCGGCGGCTGGGCTGCCTGCGCCGCGCGTGACCTTGCCGTGGGTTCCTTGCCCTCGCGCCACGCCACCATGACCACAGCATTACTGGTACGTGTGAAATCTGACCTCCGTGCGTGCGGCTGCCAGTCAGGAAAGCTCCACGGGAAGATGCCGGGGGCCGCGCAGGAGGGCGCTGTTCCGGTACGGGGGCGGGTCCTCGACCAGGCGGGGGCTGCCGAGGCGGCGTACCAGGGCGTTCAGGGCGATCTGCGCTTCCAGCCGGGCCAGCGCCGCGCCGTAGCAGATGTGGACGCCGCCGCCGAAGCCGAAGTGCTGATTGTCCTGACGTGCCGGGTCGAAGCGGTCGGGGTCGTGGAAGCGCTGGGGGTCGCGGTTGCCGGAGGCCAGCACCAGCATCAGCTGCGCACCCTTGGGGATGGTGGTGCCCGCGACCTCGACATCGGCCAGGGGGGTGCGCTGCGTCAGAATCTGGACGGGCGACTCGTAGCGCAGCAGCTCCTCCACCGCCTTGGGCATGAGGTCGGGTTCGCGGCGCAGGCGTTCCAGCTGGTCGGGGTGGCGCAGCAGGGTCAGCACACCATTGGAGATCAGGTTGACGGTGGTCTCGTGTCCGGCGACCAGCAAGGTGGCGGCTGTGCCCATCAGTTCCTCGGAGGTGAAGCGGGCGGCCGGATCCTTCTCGTTGACGAACGCGGAGAGCATGTCGTCGTCCGGATGGCCGCGGCGCTGCTCGGCGAGGTCCAGCAGATACCGGCCCATCGCCTTCCGGGCCTGCTGGCCCGCCCGGACGCGCTCGGTGGGGTCCTCGCCGATCCTGATGTCGAAGCCGTTGATGATGGCCTCCGACCACTGGTGGAAGCGGGGTTCGTCGTCGCGTGGCACGCCCAGCAGTCGGCAGATGACCGTGACGGGGAGCGGGTAGGCGAAGTCGTCCACGATGTCGATCTGCCTGCGGTCCCTGAAGGCGTCGATCAGCTCCTCGGTGATCTCGGCGATCTCGTCCCGCATGCCGGCGACCCGGCCGGAGCTGTGCGGCGGGCCGAAGGGCCGCGTGGCGATGCTGCGCAGCCGGTGGTGCTCGGGATCGTCGAACCGGATGAAGGACGGCGGGACCTCCTCCTCCACCTCCTCCTCCGCAACACCGCTGTAGGGCACGGTGAGGTTGCGGCGGTCGGAGCTGATTCGCGGGTTGTGCAGCAGGGCGTTGATCTCGTAGTACGTACCGACCAGATAGCTGCCATCCGTCTGACGCGGCACACCGCCCGCCTCGCGCAGCTCCGCGTACAGCGGGAAAGGTTGGGCCGGCTGGCGTAGTCGGTGATCCGTTCCAGCAGGGTTTCCGTGGTCATGCGTGGGGCTCCTCGTCGACGGATGGCGGGATCAGCCGGTGGGCCACACCCTGGTCAGCCGGCGGTCCGGCAGGTGCCCGGTGAGGCTGACGGTGGGGCCGTGCGAGAGCACCGCCGGGTCGGGCACGTCGGAATGGATCGGGAAGCTCGCCGCCGCCGACCGGTCGGCCGCCTCAGGTGCGGGCGGGAACGGGGCGGCCGTCTCGATCAGGTGCTGGTAGTACTCCAGCCACTTGGCCATGTTGATGGTGACCGCGGCCGTGATGCGGCCCCGGTAGCCGTAGACCGCCACCAGGCGGCCCTGTTCGAGCGAGCCCTGGGCAATGACCAGATGGTCGGAGAAGGTGGGCACGCCGACGGACTTGATATTGAGCCCGAACTGGCTCGACCAGAAGGTCGGGACCGACAGGTGCGGGCGCCGCCGCGGCCCCGGGTTGACCATGTTGTGGGCCGCCACCTCCGCTTGCGCCACCGCGTTGCCCCAGTGTTCCAGGGACATCATCTGGTACTCGTACAGCGGATGGGGGAAGCGGGAGACATCGCCGGCCACGAAGACGTCGTCGGTGACGATCCCGTACATGTCGAAGGCGCGGCATCCCGCGTCGCACGCGACCCCGCGCGGGCCCGCGGCAAGACCGCAGTCCGCCAGCCATTCGGTGTTGCGCACCGCTCCCAGGGCGACCACGGCGATGTCGGCCTCGACCTGGCTGCCGTCGGACAGCTCCGCGCCGGTGAACCGGCCATGGCCGTCCCCGCGCAGTGCAGTCACCGTCACCCCGCACCGCAGGTCCACACCGTGGTAGCGCTGCAGCCTGTCGGCGAAAATACTCAGCACCCCACCGAGCGCGCCCACCAGGGGTGCGGCGCCGCGCTCCGTGAGCGTGACCTCGATGCCGCGTTCCCGGCAGGCGGAGGCGATCTCGGAGCCGGTGAACCCGCCGCCAATCACTAACACCCGGCTCGGCCCGGCGTCCAACCTCTCGGCCAGCCGCCCCGCGTCGTCGATGGTACGCACGGTGAACACCCCGTTCAGGGCGGCCTGCTCCGCATCCGGCCACGGCCGGGCCCCGGTCCCGGTGGCGATCAGCAGCCGGTCGTAGGGCAGGGACTCTCCGTCGGCCAGCAGCACCTGCTTCTCCACCGTGTCAAGACCGGTCGCGCGCACTCCGAGCCGCCACTGCGCCTCGGGATCGCGACGCATCGGCAGGCCGACAGCGGTCGCCGCCGCCTTGCCCAGCAGCACCTGTTTTGTCGCGGCGGCCGGTCGTAGGGCGGGTGGGGCTCGTCCCCGACCAGGGTCAGCGAGCCGGTGAACCCCTTCTCGCGCAGCGTCTCGGCGGCCCTGAGACCGGCGAGCGACGCGCCGACGATGACGATCCGGCCCTCGCGCAGCTCATCGGACACAGCTGCTCACCTCCTCCCCCACGAGGATCGCCTGCACCGGACACGCTGCCGCGGCCTGCCGGACGGCCTCCAGTCGCTCCTCGGGCACGGCGGGGTCGTACAGCAGCGCCTCCTCACCGTGCAGCTCGAACAGATCGGGGGCGAAGAACACGCACTGCGCATAGCCCTGGCAGCGGTTGAGGTCCACGACGATCGGCATCCGACCCACTCCTCCCGTCGGGTCACTGCCTCCGGTTGCACGCTACGTTCGGCGGCGGGCAACGACACTTGCGGCTGCTCCGACCGGGTCAGCGAGCCGGTCCTCCGCCCAGGCGGTCACGACCCGATGGGCCCCGAGTCGGGGCTCACAAGGACGGGGCCAGCGGGCTCTGGGCGAGGGCATGGTCGTGAGAACCGGCCGAGGTACCCCCGCCAAAGTCGCTACGCCGGCCTCGGCGGCCAGGGCGCAGGTAGGCCAGGGGCGCCCGCTCGGGACAAGCCCGAGCCTCCCTCAGACCCGGATGGCTACACGGAGCGGCACCGCCACAGATGAGACAGAATGCAGCAATATGTGAAGGACTGTCGGAATTGAACGGAGTGGGCGATGGGGCGTCCCTGGCTGCACGTGCTGGCACAGGTGGTCCCCGTTCCGCTCGGGTTGCTGCTCAGCGGGGCACTGGTATGGGGTGCCACCAACGCCGACTGGAGTGGGACCACCAGCAACAGCGGCAACACGTGGGAATCTGGCTCGCTGGGGCTGGCCAACGACAGCAAGGTGCCCATGTTCCGCGTCGACAACATGCGACCCGGCGACACAGGCTCCAACTGCATCAGGATCGAGTCGAACGCTGACTTCCCCACCGCGCTCAAGCTGTACAGCAACTCACCGAACTGGCCGAGCAACTTCCAATCCTTCATCAACCTCAAAATTGAGGTAGGCAACGGCGGCACCTTCGGCGACTGCAACGGCTTCACTCCGCACAAGACCGCGTTCGACGGCACCCTGGACCAGTTCGTCGCCCTGCACACTGACTTCCGCACCGGCGTGGGTCCCTGGACCCTGCCCGGCAAGCCACCCAACTCGCTGAGCTTCCGCTTCGCGTGGAAGTTCAGCCGGAGCGCACCCAACAGCGCGCAAAGCGTGGTCACCAACGAGGTGACCTTCACCTGGGAAGCGCGGGAACGCAAGTGACTCTCCCAAGTGACCTGGCCGCCGGCGCGCCCTGCCAACCCACGGCCAGGGGTGCCCGGCACCCGATCCGCGTGGTCACCTCGGTCACCTCACGTACCGTGCTCGGCTCACTGATTGGGCTGCTCGTATGGGCGCAATTGCCCGTGGCGGCGCTGGGCTGGACAGCGTGCGTGGTGCAGTCCGGCTCCATGCGTCCCGCCCTTATGCCGGGCGACGTCGTTCTCTACCAGCCACCACCGCGCGACCGCACACCGGCGGTGGGCCAAATCGTGCTGGCCCAGGACCCCACCCGACCCGGCCATCTGCTCACCCATCGGGTCTACCAGGTACTTCCCAACAACGACCTGATCACCAAAGGTGACGCCAACTCCACACCGGACTCCACCCCGATCCGGCCCACGGCACTCGAAGGCGTAGCACGGTTGCGCGTGCCCTCGATCGGGCTGCCGGTACAGCTCTGGCGCGCCAAGCAGCCCGTGCCCGAGGCGATCCTGCTGCTTGGACTTGCCACTCTGCTTGCGCTTGCCGCTCTGCCACTGAACAGCCGCAACCGGCACAATTAGAGCGTGTCTCTTTGAAGCGTCGAGTACTTGGTAGCGCCAGCCACTCGACCCGCATCGATGTCATCACCGCCTGAGATGCTCTTGGGCATGAAGCAGAAGATCAGGCCCGACCTCACCCAGATCACCGGGGTGCATGAGGTCACCCCCGGACTGCTGCGCCAGCTTGTCGACTGCTGGATCGCGGTCACGAACTCGGGCGGTGCTGCGGGATTCCCGTTTCCGCCCGTTCACAACGACGACGTCGCGCCGGTCGCGGACGAGCTCCTCAACCGTCTCCACCCGTCGCACAGCCGACTCATCATCGCCAGATTCGACGAGGCTCTTGAGGATGGGTTGTCCTCAACCGTGGTCCCTTTCGGCTCGTCGCGCACTGGGGCACGGTCCACCACCTCCAGACCCATCCCAGGTTTCGTGGCCGTGGTGTCGGCTCTGCTCTCATGCAAGAACTGCGGAGGGTCGCCCGTGACGAGCTAAGGCTTGAACAGCTCCGTCTCGCGACCCAGGGCGATGAGGGCCTGGAGAACTTCTACGGCCCCTTGCTGCGGAGCTGACACTGGAGCGCCGGGCCAGGTAGCTGGCGTGTGCCCGTATCTTCTAAACGCTTGGCCACAAGTTCGAGTCCTGCCGGACGTCACCATCCAAAACGCCCCAGCGGGGATCTTCCTCCAGGGCGTTTCGTGTCTCTGGCGGCAACGGAGTAGTCGCCGCACCAAATCAGCAGTGACTGTCGGGGGCGGCGCAGCGCGCCGTCAAGCTCCAATCCGCCGTCCGTCTCGTCTCGCCGAGGCGATCACGGCGGAAACGATGGCGGTCACGACGAGGCTCCCCATCATGACCATCCCCACGCCGACCATGAAGAGGCCGCTGGAGTCGTCCGACCAGTCGTAATAGGCAGCAACGGTGAGGCCGACCGTGGTGCCGAGCACAGCGCCTGCGATGTAGTGCCGGGATGCCGCCCAGTACACCGGGGCCAGCAGAGTCAGCACCAGCCCGATCACCTGCCACGCCTCGTACGGACCGGTCGTCGTGCCATCGGGTTGCACGTCACGCCGCTGGTCCCAGCCCAGCCAGGCAGCCCACGCTGCTAGCGACACCCCAGCCAGCACGAGGATCGACAACGGCTGGCGAACAGGTATCAGTAGTCCATGACGCATGACCCAAGCGTTTCCGCTCATCCCATCACCGACCAGAGCGCAACTACTCAGCTCTGCCTGAGTACATCAGCTATGGGCACAGACATATTGGGCCAGGTTAGCTGCCCAGCAGGTGAGGGAGCCACGCGACCTCGCTGTGGCCAGAACAGTCCTGTCGAATGCGTGTCGAAGTCGGCATGCAAGGCTCCGCCAGGCCGTACGACTGACCAGGTCAGCGGCCTACTGCAGGCAAACCAGAAGTGCGCCTTCTAAGCGCCTGCCCAGGCCGGCGCTCGCGCCTACTGGGGTCATGACTCCGCCCGCGCGATATCACTCGAACCCAGGGCCGGAGGCTGCAAGAGGCCCGATACTGGGCGCATCTAAGGGAAGGGGCCGTTGTCGATGTTGAGACGGTGGGCACAACGGCGTTGGGTGTAGCTCTCCTCGTGGGACGCGTTGAGCTGTCCGTTGGGTGACGGGGCCTGTCCGGCTCTGTGCTGCGCTCCTCCCAGTAGCAACCGCCACCGCGGCTCTTGTCGGTTCCGGCTTCACCGGCGCCTGAGCACGCGGAAGTTGTTGCCGTCAGGGTCGGCCAGCAGCACAGCGCCGTCCCTGCCGGGGGCGGGGTCGAGACGCTTCGCCCCGAGGGAGAGCAGGCGCTCGACTTCGGCTTGCTGATCGTCGTCCGGCGCGAGGTCGAAGTGCAGGTCCTTGCCGGGGTCCGGCATGAGCGGCGGACCGCCCCACGTGATCTTCGTGCCGCCGTTCGGCGACTGGATGGCGGTCTCCTCGTCCTGGTCCCAGACCAGCGGCCAGCCCAGTGCCGCGCTCCAGAAGTAGCCCACGGCCTGCGAACCATCACAGGCGAGCGCTCCGATGAAGCCGCAGCCGGCGAGGAAATTGTTGCCCGGTTCGATGACACAGAACTCGTTGCCCTCGGGATCGGCCAGCACCACATGGGATGCGTCCGGTCCCTGGCCGACGTCGGCGTGCTGCGCGCCGAGGGCGAGCGCCCTGGCCACGGTCTCCTGCTGGTCTTCCAGGGAGGAACTGGTCAGGTCGAAGTGCAGCCGGTTCTGGGCGAGCTTCTGCGCCTGGGAGGGACGGAAGCCGAGGCGGTAGCCGGCGTCATTCCCGGACAGCAGGGCGACGCCGTCGTAAGAATTGTCGGTTCTCTCCCAGCCCAGGACGCCGGACCAGAAATGCGCCAGGCGCACGGGCTGGTGTGCGTCGAAGGAGATTGCGGAGAGTCGGCTGCTCATGTGCGCCACGCATCCTCGGTCAGTTGAGTGCCAGCTGTCGGCAGCGCGTCATGTCAGCGCCTCGAACGAGGATCCTATGGGCGGGCCGGCCTCGGTTGCAGGGGAGTATTCCGCGGCCCGCGTGCGGACCTTGCTGTTATGCGTCAGTCACCGACACCGACCTGCGGCGCCGCCTGAACCTCCCCACCCCCGGCACAGCCGCTCCCGGCCACGGCAACGTCCCAGGACCCGGACAGTGCCCCGCGCACCACCGCCCTCCATCTGGCCGTCCTGCGCGCGATGACCGAGCACGGCCTGAAAAAGGTGCTGGTCTACTTCAACCTCGTCTCCGACGCGCGTCGCTTCGCACGCGAACTGCCCCAGACGCTGCGCCTGCTCCGCAAGACGGACCCCGACCTCTGCCCCGACATCACCCCCCAGCTCTTCTTCGCCCACGGCGATCACACCCCCGAAGAGCGCGCCGGCACCTTCGCCAACTTCGCCGCCGCCACGTCCGCGATCCTGGCCAACTCGAAACTGATCGCCGAGGGAGTCGACATCCCCAGCGTCGACGCGATCGTCTTCGCCGACCCCACCCGCAGCGTCGTCCGCTGCGTCCAGGCCCTCGGCCGTGCCCTGCGCCTGGACGTGAGCGACAATACAGCCAGCCTCATCGTCCCCGTCTACATCCCGCCCGGCGCCGACCCCGAGAACATCCTCGGCACCGCCCACGAGCCGGTGTGGGCGATCGCCACGGCGCTGGCCAGCCACGACCACCGCATCCTCGAGCGCCTGCCCGACAAGGCCAACCGTCTCCCCAAGGAGACCAGCGAGGTCATCGCACGCCGCCGGCACTTCGACTTCACCGTCCACCCCGAGCGCATCGCCCGCGCTATGGATCTGGTCGCGTTCGATCCCCGCGACGCCACGGTGTCCCGCTCCCGCCGTCTCGGGCTCGCCGCCGCCCAGTCCTACCGCGACGAACACGCCCACCCCGACGTCCCCGCCGACTACATCGACCCCACCGGCTACACACTCGGCACCTTCATCACCACCATGCGCGACGCCGCGAAAACCGGCCGTCTCGAAGCCGACTGGATCGCTGAACTCGACGCCCTCGGCATGATCTGGGACAAGCACGATGCCACCTGGCGTGCCCGCCTCGCCGCGCCCGCCACCACCCCCACCGGGGCCTGGCTGGCCGAGCAGCGCCACCTCGACGGCAAGGACCAGCTCGACTCCCAGCGCGCCGACGCTCTGACCGCTCTCGATCCCGACTGGCGCCTGCCGCACGGCGCGGACTGGCACCGCAAATGTCACCTGCTGCGCGCCCACCTCGCCGACGGAGCCGACCCCGCCGACCCCTCACCCGTGACACCCAGCTCGGCAGCGTGAAGATCGGTTCCTGGCTAGGGCGCCAACTCACCACCTGGCACACTCTTGCGCCCGGCCAGCAGCACGAGATGGTTGTCCTCGGCCTCACCCCCGAGAGCAACCCACTGACCCCTGCAAGCCGCGCCCGCCGGACCTTCGAACAGACCAAGGCCCGCACCAAGCACCGCACCGGCCAACTCCCGGACGAACACGTCCGCCTGGTCGCCGCACTGTTCGACGGCGACTGGACCGCCGAAGACGCCGCTCCGGCGGCCCTCGCGTAGCACTTCCCGCTCACCTGTGCCCGCTGCCGCGCTTCCCGCTCCTTCCCCGTGTCTACGGCCAGACGAGCCTGGGTGCAGATCAGGCGTCCCCTTGCTGACGTCGGATCCTGGCGGCCACGTCGTTCTGTTCCGTCTCCCACCAGGGACGTACGCGTTCAAGGGCCGGTACCGGGGGGTGGTCCGCCGTGGGCGCGGGGACGACGACGGCGAGTTCGGCGTCCAGGCGGCGGTCCAGCGCCGCGGTCTGAGCTCGCTCAGCGCGCGCCCACTGGAACAGGATCGCCAGCAGGAAGGGCAGTGCGACGAGTTCGGCGATGCTGAGCATCGCGCCGCCGCCGAGCTGCTGGTCGTGCTGGACGTCCGGGGACCAGGTCGGCGCGTGGTGCAGGTACCAGGCACCAGCGATCAGCGTGCCGTGCGTCATGACGACAACGCCGGGGACCGCGTCGACGATGCCGTCCAGGAACATCAGCCCTGCGCGCACCGGGTGCGTGCACCAGGCCGGAAGCGCCTCTTGGTCGGTCAGCACTGGTACGACGAACAGGCAGCCGGCCGCCAGCAGGTGCAGATACATCAGCTCGTGCAGCCATCCGACGCGCAGGGCGGTTTCGAAGTACGGCGTGAAGTACACCGTCAGCTCGGTGGCCAGCACCAGGGCGGTACTGACAAAGGGGAACGTCAGCAGCCGCACCAGGCGGCCGGCCATGGCCCGGCGAACCCGCCCGGCGGCGCCCTCCGGCAGCGCCTCCACCGCCAGCCGCAGCGGGTCGCCCAAGGCGAGGCCCAGGGGTGTGACGAGGTCGAGGAGGATGTTCTGCACGGCTGCCGGCCAGAACAGCACGTGGTCGTAGACGGCCAGGGCGGACATCGTGGCCACGACCAGTCCGCCCAGGCCGACCAGCGCGAAGGCTGCGACACGGGCGGGCGGCCAGGGCGCGCCCAGGCGGCGGACCCGCACAACGCCGCAGCCGTAGAGCGCGCCCAGGGCGACGACCAGTAGCAGCGCGGGGACGTCCAGCTGCCACGTGGACGACAGACGCCCTGCGGTCAGCTCAGGGAGCTGACCGGCCGACAGTTCGGTCACCGGGTGACCAGCCATGCAGATCGTCCTCCTTCGGCTCCGTGCACAAGAGCCGGCTCGCGTCCCCAGCAGGACGCTAGTCCCCGGCGGCGGCAAGCCGGGCATGGATGCGCCGCACGCCGGGGTGAAATCCCGGTATCAGGCGAGACCGAACCAGCCGAGGACCGTCTGGACGAGCAGGATGGTGGACATGGCGGCGCCCCCGATGACCATGGCGGTGGCGGCGATGCGGTAGCGCGGGCCGTTGGCGGCCTGGCCGAGGAGGGAGCGGCGGTTTGTCAGGACCAGCAGGTAGACCAGGACGATCGGGCTGATCAGGCCCTGCAGGACCTGAGTGCCGATCAGCAGCTGGATGCCCGGGCCGGCCCGGCGCCTAGCCCAGTACCCCCAGTTCGCTGTCTGGGCGGCAGAAAGCGCAGGGTTCGATGTTCGGATCCGTGAGGGCGACGCGGGTCTCGTGGTCTCCGATCGGGTGCGTGCTACCCGCGATCATCGTGCAGTCGTACGCAGCCGCCGCCCGTCAGGAAGAACCACGACGCCGGCGGCCCCCACCCCCGGCGCTTGTCGTGAATGGTTGTCGCGCAAGGCCAGTCCTGCACATGCCACTGCGGAACGCGGCGCGGGGCCAGCGATGCGAGGCCGCCTTCCGGCCCGAACCCCCCGTCACCGATCTCGGTGTAGATGCGCCGCAGCAACTGGGGCAGCCGATACCCGAGCTTCCGTTCCGCGCGCTCCACTTCGGCCATCGCAAGCCGGGGAAAAGGCTGGTCCGGGAGGCAGCCGGGGGAGGGGACCACGCTCTCCGCTCCCCACGCGAGGGCGTGCAGTCTCTCCAGAAGCGCATCATCATCCACAACAGTGTGGTGAGCGGTATCGGTCACGAGCCGGGACTGTAGCGCGGGAGCTGACATCCCCTTACAGCTCCTAATGAAATGAGGCGGGCTCCAGGGCACCGCGACAGCGGTGACGGCAACGGGCGCGGACGACGGCGGTACTCCACGGCTTGTAGTGGAATCGGAACGGGCTTCTGCGGCCAGGTCCACAAGCCTGCCCGATCCGCGGGCCAGCGTAAGGGGCCATGATCACTCGCGCCAAAGGGCTCCAGGCCGAAGTCGCTACACCGACCGCGCGGTATCGTGCCGCCGTCACGGGGAGGCGAGGAGCACACCATGGGCGAGAGCATCGGCCAACAGCAGTTCAAGGTTGGCGACGTCTTGCTGGTCAGCTGCCCGTCAGCGCGTGCACGAGTCGTCCATGTGACCCCGTTCGAAATCTCGGTCGAATGGCCATGGGCGGCCATCATCTACGTCCTGGTCAGCGGCTGCGCATGGCGCCAACTTCCGCCGTGCTTCGGCATATCGAAGTCGACTGCTCACCGCCGCTTCCTGATCTGGTCCAGAGCCGGCGTCTGGGGCCGCCTGCACGAAGCCGTGCTGCACCTGCTCGACGACTCAGGCCTCATCGACGTCACCCGCGTCGTTCTCGACACCGCCCACGTCCGGGCTAAAAAGGGGGCGAACACACAGGTCCGAGCCCCGTGGACCGGGGCAAGCCGGGTTCCAAGATGCACGTCCTGTCGGACGCGAACGGACTGCCCCTCGTCGTCGGCGTCTCGGCCGGCAACACCCACGACAGTGAAGGGCTGAAGCCCATGGTCGAGGGTCACCAAACGAGACACGACCCTCACAAAGGCCGGTACTTCAAGCCTCAACGCCTCCACGCGGACAAAGCCTACGACCGACCTGACCTGCGCAGATGGCTGCGATGGAAGCGCATCGGCGTGCGCATCGCCCGCAAAGGAATCGAGTCCAGCGAACGATCAGGGCGACGCCGCTGGGTCATCGAGCGGACCATGTCCTGGCTGTCCGGCTACCGCCGACTCAGCCCCCGCTACGAGCGTGATCCCCGCAACTACCTGGCATTTCTCGGACTCGCCGCCGCCCTGTGCTGCTACAAGCGCCTCGTCCGCCTCACCACGTAGGACACGGTCTAAGGGCTCGCCGAGACTTAGAGGCCGCGCGGATAGGCATGGTGAGGGGCTTCCGCTGCGGGACAGAGTGCAGGGCGTAGCGATCATGGAGTTCACACGCTCTGTGATCGTTGGGGGATCTATGCCCGTGCTGCAGTCATGGCTGACCGAACCGTTGTGGGAGCAGTTCGTGGCGCTGCTTCCGGTGCGGCCGGAGTATCACCCGGGCCATCCTCTGGGCTGTCACCGTCGGCGTGTCGGCGACCGGATCGTCTTCGACAAGTTGCTGCAACTGTTGCGCTTCGGCTGTTCTTACGAGGCGATCGCCGACACGACGTGCTCGGCCACCACGATCCGCG
>NZ_JBEYXD010000074.1:0-39621 GCF_040644975.1 Streptomyces sp. NPDC046900
CCCACGCCCGACCCCTCCAACACCCCGCCCCACCCCCTGTACAACACCCCTTCCCGCACCCCGTCACCCGGCCCCGCCCCCCCCCGGGCGCGTGGAGGGCCGGTCCGCGTTCGGGCTCAGGACTGCTCGCGCCCGCGGGACGGCTCCCGGAAGCGGCGTACGCCCGACGGGGTCACCACCGCGTGCACCGGGCGGTCGTGCGGCTCCTCGGGCACGCGCTCCACGACCTCCGTGTCGTACAGGAGCACCACCAGGGCGGGATCGGACTGCGCGCGCTCCAGGCGGGCCAGTACGCGGTCGTACGAGCCGCCGCCGCGGCCGAGGCGCATGCCCCGCGCGTCGACCGCGACGCCGGGCAGCAGCACGGCGTCGGCCTGCCCCACGGCCTCCGGGCCCAGCGGCTCGCCCGCAGGCTCCAGAAGGGCCATCCGCCCGCCGTGCCGGACGCGTACGAGGGAGTCGGGACCGGCGTACGTTCCCCAGTCGAGGTCGTTGTCCGGCAGGAGCACGGGGAGCAGCACCCGCACTCCCCGAGCGCGCAGCGTGTCGAGGAGTGCCAGGGTGCCGGGTTCGTTGCCGACGGAGACGTACGCGGCCACGGTGCGCGCCTGAGCCAGCTCGGGCAGCCGCAGCGCCCGCCGGGCCAGGGCGGCGGCCGCCTCGCGTACGTCATTCGCCGTCAACCTGTCCCTCACCTCGAGGAGTCTCCGCCGCAACATTCGCTTGTCAGGCTCGGTCCGGTATTCCTTGGGAGCCACAGGTCAGTGCCCTGCCCTTCCTGAATGCGGTCATATGACGGCAAATTACTTAGGGGGTCAGATTCCGCACATTGCCACCGGATATGGTGGCGGGCATGACTGAGTCGCACCCCACGATCACCAAGGCTGTCATTCCTGCAGCCGGCCTCGGCACCCGGTTCCTGCCGGCCACGAAGGCCACCCCCAAAGAGATGCTGCCGGTCGTCGACAAGCCCGCGATCCAGTACGTGGTCGAGGAGGCCGTCTCCGCGGGGCTCGACGACGTACTGATGATCACCGGTCGCAACAAGAGACCCCTCGAGGACCACTTCGACCGCAACTACGAGCTGGAGTCCGCCCTCGAGAAGAAGGGCGACGCCGAGCGGCTGGCCAAGGTCCAGGAGTCCAGCGACCTCGCCACCATGCACTACGTCCGCCAGGGCGACCCCAAGGGCCTCGGGCACGCCGTGCTGTGCGCCGCCCCGCACGTCGGCCACGAGCCCTTCGCCGTCCTCCTCGGCGACGACCTGATCGACCCGCGCGACCCCCTGCTGGCCCGCATGGTGCAGGTCCAGGAGCAGCGCGGCGGCAGCGTCATCGCGCTCATGGAGGTCGCTCCCGAGCAGATCCACCTCTACGGGTGCGCGGCAGTCGAGATCACCGAGGACAGCGACGTCGTCAGGGTGAGCGGTCTGGTCGAGAAGCCCGACCCGAAGGACGCGCCGTCCAACTACGCGATCATCGGCCGCTACGTCCTCGACCCGACCATCTTCGACGTACTGCGCAAGACCGAGCCGGGGCGCGGCGGCGAGATCCAGCTCACCGACGCCCTCCAGCAGCTCGCCGAGGACGAGAAGGTCGGCGGCCCGGTGCACGGCGTCGTCTTCAAGGGCCGCCGCTATGACACCGGCGACCGCGGCGACTACCTGCGTGCCATTGTCAGACTCGCGTGCGAACGTGAAGATCTGGGTCCGGACTTCCGGACCTGGCTTCGCAGTTACGTGACCGAGGAGATGTAGCGATTTGAGTGCCGCCGCGAGCCGCCCCGCCCACCGGGACCACCTCTGGTCGGTGGACGAACACCTGGAGGACGTCCTCGCCACCGTTCGACCCTTGGAGCCCATCGAGCTGCAGCTGCTCGACGCTCAGGGGTGCGTCCTGGTCGACGACGTCACGGTGCCGGTCTCACTGCCGCCGTTCGACAACAGCTCGATGGACGGGTACGCGGTGCGGGTCGCGGATGTCGCGGGGGCGAGCGAGGAGTTCCCGGCCGTCCTCACGGTGGTCGGGGACGTCGCGGCGGGCGCGGCCGACCTGCTTCAGGTGGGACCGGGTCAGGCCGCGCGGATCATGACGGGCGCCCCGCTGCCGCCCGGCGCCGAAGCCGTCGTGCCCGTCGAGTGGACCGACGGCGGTCTCGGCGGCGGTCCCGTCTCCGGGATGCCGGCCCGCAGCCTGGCCCCGGAGGGAGCCACCGGGCAGGTGCGCGTGCACCGCCCGGCGGAGGCACGCGCGCATGTGCGCGCACAGGGCAGCGATGTGAAGGCGGGCGACCTCGCCCTCGAGGCGGGCACCGTGATCGGGGCGCCGCAGATCGCGCTGCTCGCCGCGATCGGCCGCGGCACGGTACGGGTGCGCCCGCGCCCGCGTGTGGTGGTCCTGTCGACCGGCAGCGAACTCGTGCAGCCCGACGAGGACTTGGCGGCCGGCCAGATCTACGACTCCAACAGTTTCGCCCTCACGGCCGCCGCACGGGACGCCGGCGCCATCGCCTACCGGGTCGGCGCGGTCGCGGACGACGCCGACACGCTTCGCTCCGCCATCGAGGACCAGCTCCTCCGCGCCGACCTCGTGGTCACCACCGGAGGGGTGAGCGTGGGTGCGTACGACGTCGTCAAGGAGGCCCTCACCTCCGTCGGGGACGAGGACGAGGACGAGGCGGGCGGCGGTGTCGAGTTCCGCAAGCTCGCCATGCAGCCGGGCAAGCCGCAGGGCTTCGGCGTCATCGGCCGCGACCACACACCGCTGCTCGCGCTGCCGGGCAACCCGGTGTCGTCGTACGTCTCCTTCGAACTGTTCGTACGCCCGGCGATCCGCACCCTGATGGGCCTGACGGATGTGCACCGCCCCCGGGCCAGGGCCGTCCTCGAGGCGGACAAGGCGCTGACCTCGCCCGCGGGCCGGAGGCAGTTCCTGCGCGGGAAGTACGCCGACGGCACGGTGACCACGGTGGGCGGCGCGGAATCACACCTGATCGCAGCGCTCGCGCACGCCGACGCGCTGATCGTCGTCCCCGAGGACGACACCTCCGTCGAGCCGGGCGCCGAGGTCGAGGTGATCCTTCTCGGCTGAACGCGGGAGCCTCCGGGACGCCGCGCGCCCGGACACGCGGTGCCGGGCCGGTGGTGCCGCCGCGTTCCGTGAGGCTCCGCAAAGTGCCCAGCCGCGACCTTCGCCCGGCCGGGCACCGCGGTACCGGGGAGCCCCTTCCTGACCGGGAGGTCCGCTCCGTGGACCTCGCTCGGCTGATCGCGTCGAGTTGGCGGTACCGTGTCGCGCACAGCAGACCCGCGCACCGCGCCGGGCCCGGGACCGGGAGTGCCGCAGCACATGAGTACGCAGGACCGACTGACCCATATCGACGAGGCGGGAGCCGCCCGCATGGTCGACGTCTCCGGGAAGGACGTGACCGAGCGCACCGCGCGGGCCAGCGGTCGCGTGCTGGTCTCGCCGCGCGTCATCGAGCTGCTGCGCGGGGAGGGCGTCCCCAAGGGCGACGCGCTCGCGACCGCGCGTATCGCGGGCATCATGGGCGCCAAGCGCACCCCGGACCTGATCCCTCTGTGCCACCCGTTGTCGGTGTCCGGTGTGAAGCTGGATCTGGCGGTGGCGGACGACGCGGTGGAGATCACCGCGACCGTGAAGACCACCGACCGCACGGGCGTCGAGATGGAGGCGCTCACCGCGGTCAGCGTCGCGGCACTGACCGTGATCGACATGGTCAAGGCGGTCGACAAGGGGGCGGTCATCACGGACGTGCGCGTGGAGCAGAAGACGGGCGGCAAGTCCGGCGACTGGAGCCGGGCATGACGGCACCGGACGGCGCGCCGGCCGGCGGCGCCCTGTCGGCGGCGTACGCGGCCCTCGTGGTGACCGCGTCCAACCGCGCGGCCGCGGGCGTGTACGAGGACAAGGGCGGCCCCCTGATCGCGGAGGCGCTCACCCGCTTCGGCTTCGCGGTCGACGGGCCGTGGGTGGTGCCGGACGGTGACCCGGTGGAGGACGCGCTGCGCACGGGGTCCCGAGCCGGGTACGACGTGATCGTCACGACCGGCGGCACCGGACTCTCGCCCACCGACCGCACCCCCGAGGCGACCCGCGCGGTGATCGACTACGAGGTGCCGGGCATTCCGGAGGCCATCAGGGCGTTCGGAAGGGAGAAGGTGCCTGCGGCGGCGCTCTCCCGGGGGCTCGCCGGAGTCGCCGACGGGACGTTGATCGTCAACCTGCCGGGATCGACCGGCGGAGTGAAGGACGGACTGGCCGTGCTGGAACCCCTGTTGGTCCACGCCGTCGACCAGCTCCGCGGCGGTGACCACCCGAGGGCCGACGCGGACGGGTCCCCGGCCGGCGAGAACCGGTCCAGACCGAGTGGGGGTGCGAGCTGAACAGCCCATCCTGGCCCGTCGAGCTGGTGGACGGCGATGTCGTCCTCCGGCCCATAAAGCTGCGCGACCAGCGGCTCTGGCGCGAGGTCAACCGGCGCAACCGGGACTGGCTGCGCCCGTGGGAGGCCACCATTCCGCCGCCCACGTCCACCGGTCCCCTCACCCAGCGGCCGACCTACCGCCAGATGGTCCGGCATCTGCGCAGCGAAGCCAACGCGGGCCGGATGCTGCCTTTCGTCATCGAGTACCAGGGACGGCTCGCCGGACAGCTGACGGTGGCCGGGATCACCTGGGGCTCGATGTGCTCGGGGCACGTCGGCTACTGGGTGGACGAGGCGGTCGCGGGCCGCGGGGTGATGCCGACCGCCGTGGCGCTCGCCGTCGACCACTGCTTCCGGACCGTCGGACTGCACCGCATCGAAGTCTGTATTCGCCCCGAGAACCGGCCGAGCCGCCGGGTTGTGGAGAAACTGGGATTCCGCGAGGAGGGGCTCCGGCCGCGTTATCTCCACATCGACGGGGCCTGGCGCGACCATCTGGTGTTCGCACTCACCGCGGAAGAGGTGCCCGAGGGACTGCTGGCGCGCTGGCACCGGGCACGCTCACAACAGGCTGGTGCGCAGAGCGGCAGTGCCCGCATACAGGGCACGAGCAGGGATCCGAGTAAGCCGGGCCACTCCGGTAAATAAAAAATATGTTCGAAATTGATCGGACGACGATCGTCTGGGCCAATGAATTGGCGGTCCCGATGGCCTGCTGATCGCATCGATCCCAAGAAAAGTTCGAAATATCAGCCAGATCGTGCGACACACCGGCCCAATTGGCAGATGGCCCCATGCAAACCCCTCTACCGTGTGAGGCGTGAGCAGCAGCGGCCTCATCTACGCAGTCATTGTCGGGGCCTGGGCCGCCTACTTGGTGCCGATGTGGCTCCGTAGGCAGGACGAGCTGAACGAGTCTCGTCCGACGGAACGCTTCAGCACAGCCATCCGGCTGCTGTCCGGACGGGCGGGCATGGAGCGTCGATACGCCAAGGACCTGCGGGCGCGCTCCTCCGAAGAGGGGGAGCGCAGTTCCGGGCCGGACGTCGTCACCGATTCGGTGGACGTCCGGGCCTTCGCCATGCCCCCGACCGGGGCGCAGGCGCGGGCGCGGGTGGAACCGGAGGGGCAGGCCAGGCGCGAGCAGACAGACCCGGGCGCGGCCAAGTCCGGCACGCCGTCGCCGTCGGCGTCGCCGTCCCCGTCCAAGGCCGCCGGGGCGCAGTCCAAGGGCGCGCCCGCCTCCGAGGCGAAGGCCGCCCGCCCCGCGGCGGGCAAGGGGGCGCCCGGGGCCCGGAAGGTGTCTTCGGCGGAGGCCATGGCGCGTGCCCGGCGCTCGAAGGTACTTGCGCGTCGGCGGCGCACGACTGTGATGCTCTTCCTTGCGTTCACGCTCGGCGCGATCGTCGCCGCGGTCGGGGGGCTGGCCTTCCTGTGGGCGCCCGGTGTGCCCGCCGTCCTGCTGAGCGTCTACATCGCGCATCTGAGGGCGAAGGAGCGCAAGCGGTTCACCTACACGATGGACCGGCAGCGGGCCGAGGCGGCGGCGCAGCGGCTGCGCGAGCGACAGCCGAGGCGGCGGCCGCCTGTCGACTCCGGCGCGGACAAGCCGGAGGAGGGGCCCGAGCCGGAAAGTGATCCCGGGCTGTCCGCGCTGGCGGCCGACCGCCGGGCCCTGGTCGAGCAGACGGATCACGCCGAGTGGGTGGACCAGCAGCGCGAGCGGCAGCGCAGGCCCGGCCACGGCGACAGCTGGGACCCGGTGCCGGTGCCCCTGCCGACGTATGTGACCGCGCCGGTCGCTCCGCGGGCGACGCCCAGTGTGGACCTCGGGGCGCCGGACGCGTGGAGCTCGGCCCGTTCGAGCGCGGCGGAGGCGGCTGCGCCCGTACCGGACGCGTCCGCCGCCGGTGCCGAGCCGGACTCCGGGGAGTCCGGTGTGCAAGCCGAGGACCAGACGGAGGCCGCCGACGGCGGCCGCACCGACGCCCGCCGCGCGGCGTCCGCGCGCCGCGCCCGCGAGCGGGGGCGCACCCCGCTGTTCGACCAGTACGAGGACGGGGAGCGCCGCAAGGCCGCCAACGAGTAGCAGCGAGTGCGCCGCCGGCCCTCCGCCCCCGTGGTTGACCAGGGCGGAACGGATTTCCGGGCAGGCCGATGAGGATGCTAGAGTTTCACTCGTTGCAAGGGCCTGTGGCGCAGTCCGGTAGCGCACCTCGTTCGCATCGAGGGGGCCAGGGGTTCAAATCCCCTCAGGTCCACGCAGCTCAGAGCCCCGGTCGGTGAACACCGACCGGGGCTCTGACGTGTTGTGCAGGAAAGATGCACGGCAATTACTCTGGATCTTGCTGCCGAGGTGCTTATCGGCCTTGCTCGGCGCTCGACGGGCTCCTCGGGCCGGACGTGTGGACTCCTCCCTCGTCGCTGCGATCTTGCTGTGGCGCGGGATCCGCATCGCGATGCGAATATGAAGTCGGGTCCGTCCCCGGCCAAGCCGATGGGTACCTGGATTCCGGAAGGGCAATTCCCCGCTGCCAAAAGCGGGTTGTGGCCCTGCGCGCAAAGGAGCCGTCGGGTCTGGACACTGCGACCAGCCCCGCCGCGCATTGCCGGCGTCGTGGCGAGCCGGGATCAGTCCGCGTGACAGGGCAGTTGAGGAGATCCTGGATCCCGTCCGAACGCGGCACGCCCGCCGCATGGTTCACAGCGGGGAGCGGCGCGCAGAGTTGAGGCGTTTCGCGGCCGTGCCCTACAGCGGCTTCGCGAAGCACAGGCTGAGTTCGTGGAAGCGGTAGTAGCCGAACTTGGCGCACGGTTCGTAGCCGCTGGAGGCGTAGAGGGCCACGGCCTCCGGCTGCTTGCTGCCCGTCTCCAGGACCATGCGGGTGCGGCCGGCCGCGCGGGCATCCTCCTCCAGCGCGGCCAGTATGCGGCGTGCCAGGCCTCTGCCGCGCAGTTCCTCTGTGACGAACATCCGCTTGAGTTCGGCGTCCCCGGCCAGATACCCCTCGTCGTTCTTCTCCTGGGCGCGCCAGCCGCCCGTGGCGACGGGACGGTCCTGTTCGTCGTACGCGATCAGATAGAGCCCGGTGGGCGGCTCGAACATCGCCGGATCCAGGTACGTGGCATCGCCACCGTCGCCGTAGCGCAGGTGGTACTCGGCCTGGACCTCGTCGTTGAGCTTGACGGCGTCGGGGTGGTCGAACGAAACACGGCGAATATTCATACCAGTTATCGTACATCTATGCATATCTCGGAACGGGGGCCCTACCAGTGTGCCGGTATGGTTCCCGGGTGCTCACTGTGACCTCCGTGAATGTGCCCGAAGGACGAGTGCTTTGCTGACTGTGACCTCCGTGAATGTGAACGGGCTGCGCGCCGCCGCGAAGAAGGGCTTCGTGGAATGGCTTGCCGGTACCTCGGCCGATGTGGTGTGCCTCCAGGAGGTGCGGGCCGAGGCCGGGCAGCTTCCGGAGGGCGTACGGGCGCCGGAGGGGTGGCATGTCGTGCACGCCCCCGCCGAGGCCAAGGGGCGCGCCGGGGTGGCGCTTTACACGCGGCGTGAGCCCGACCGTGTGCGGATCGGGTTCGGATCCGCCGAGTTCGACGGCAGCGGGCGGTATGTCGAGGCGGATCTGCCCGGCGTCACCGTCGCCAGCCTGTATCTGCCCTCGGGGGAAGTGGGGACCGAGCGGCAGGAGGAGAAGGTCCGTTTCATGGCGGAGTTCCTCGGCTATCTGAAGGACCTCCGGGAGCGGGCCGCCGCCGACGGCCGCGAGGTCGTCGTCTGCGGCGACTGGAACATCGCCCACGCCGAGGCCGACCTGAAGAACTGGCGCGGCAACCAGAAGAACTCCGGTTTCCTGCCCGAGGAACGGGCGTGGCTGAGCCGGGTCCTCGATCCCGCGGACGGTGGGTTCGTCGATGTGGTGCGGGCCCTGCATCCGGACATCGAGGGGCCGTACACCTGGTGGTCCTACCGGGGACGGGCCTTCGACAACGACACGGGGTGGCGGATCGACCTGGCCGTGGCGACCCCCGGGCTCGCGGGACGGGCCGTCAAGGCGGTCGTGGAACGGGCGGCCAGCCATGGTGAGCGGTGGTCGGATCACGCTCCGGTGACGGTGACCTTCGAGAGGTAGCGGACCGGGCGGGGCGTTCCGGAACGGCTCTAGCGCTTGCGCAGGCGGCGGTCCAGGGCCAGGGAGAGTTCCGCCTCCATGACGCTCTTGGCCAGGGGCCGCAGGCGCTCGGCGTCCTCCGCGGGACGGTCGTGCGCGGTCAGCAGGTCGGCGAAGAGGTCCGCCAGGGCCTCCGCGTGGTCGCGTACCCGGCGCGCGGCGCCCAGGACGTCCGCGAGCGGGATGCCCTCGCGGACCAGGGCCGCCGACACATCGAGCAGGCGCCGGCTGATGTGGACTATCTCGCCGCCGTCCGTGCCCAGGTAGCCGAGGTCGAGGGCCGCGGCCAGGTTCTCGGGGGTCGCCTCGGTGCCGAACACATCGGCCAGCGCCTCGGGCGTCAGACGGACCGGGGTCTCCTCGGTGGGCGCGCCGAGGCCGAGCAGGTCGCCCACGTCTCTGCCGTGGTCGAAGGCCTCGGCGAGTTCCGCGATGCCGCTCAGGGTGTGGCCGCGTTCCAGCAGCGCCGAGATCGTGCGCAGCCGGGCCAGGTGCGTGTCGTCGTACCAGGCGATCCGGCCCTCGCGGCGCGGGGGCTGGATCAGTTTGCGCTCGCGGTAGAAACGCAGGGTGCGCACCGTGATGCCGGCCCGCTCGGCCAACTCCTCCATGCGGTACTCGCGCCGCTCCCCGTCCTCAACCACTCCCGCACCCTACGTCGTACCCCCGGTAACTTTCCTCGTCCCACCCCCTACCCATCGGTACACGGCTGTCCTACCCTCCCATTGCGCCAGCGCTCACTGGCAGAGTCGCACAGAGCATGGAGGGGCGTAATGGCCGAGCACGAGCAGGTGCCTCATGTACGGGTGGCGGTGGTGGGATCGGGGTTCGGCGGGCTCGGGGCCGCCGTGCGGCTGCGGCGGGAGGGCATCACCGACTTCGTCGTCCTGGAGCGGGCCGGCTCCGTCGGCGGCACCTGGCGCGACAACAGCTACCCGGGGTGCGCCTGTGACGTGCCGTCCCACCTGTACTCCTTCTCCTTCGCGCCCAACCCCGACTGGCCGCGCACCTTTTCCGGGCAGGAGCACATCCGCGCGTACCTGGAGCATGTGGCGGACCTCTACGGGCTGCGCCCGCACATCCGCTTCGACTCCGAGGTGAAGCTGATGACCTGGGACGCGGAGCGGCTGCACTGGACGATCGAGACCAGCGGCGGTTCGCTCACCGCCGATGTCGTCGTCTCCGCCACCGGGCCGCTGTCCGACCCCAAGGTGCCGGACATCCCGGGCCTCGACGGCTTCCCGGGCAAGATCTTCCACTCCGCCCGCTGGGACCACGACTACGACCTGCGCGGCAAGCGTGTCGCGATGGTCGGCACCGGGGCGTCCGCGATCCAGATCGTGCCCGAGATCCAGCCGGTGGTCGGCAGCCTCACCCTCTTCCAGCGCACCCCGCCGTGGGTGATGCCGCGCGTCGACCGGGCCATCAGCGGCCTCGAGCGACGGCTGCACCGCGCGCTGCCGTTCACCACCGGGCTGCGCCGGGGCCTCCTGTGGGGCATCCGGGAGCTGCAGGTCCAGGCGTTCACCAAGCACCCCGACGAACTGGGTCTGATCGAACGGCTGGCCAGGCGCAACATCGCCCGGGGCATCAAGGACCCGGCCCTGCGCGCCAAGTTGACGCCCGACTACCGCATCGGCTGCAAGCGGATCCTGCTCTCCAACTCGTACTATCCGGCGCTCTCCCGGTCGAACGTCGACGTCGTCGCCAGTGGCCTCAGCGAGGTCCGCGGCTCCACCCTCGTCGCGGCGGACGGCACCGAGACGGAGGCCGACGCGATCGTCTTCGGAACGGGCTTCCACGTCACGGACATGCCGATCGCGGAGCGGGTCGTCGGCGCCGACGGGCGCACGCTCGCGGCGGCCTGGAGCCAGGGCATGAGGTCGCTGCGCGGCGCGACCGCCGCCGGGTTCCCCAACTGGATGACGATCATCGGCCCCAACACGGGCCTCGGGAACTCCTCGATGATCCTGATGATCGAGTCCCAGCTGAACTACATGGCCGACTACCTGCGGCAGTTGGACGTCCTCGGCGGCCGGGTCGCGCTGGACGCGCGGACGGAGGCCGTCGACGCCTGGAACCACACGGTGCAGGAACGCATGAAGCGCACGGTGTGGAACACCGGCGGATGCACCAGCTGGTATCTGGACGCGAGCGGCCGCAACACCACCATCTGGCCCGGTACGACCACCGAGTTCCGGAGCGCGACGCGACGCGTGGACCTCGGCGAGTACGAGGTGGTCAGGGCTCCCGGCGCACCGCGGACGGACGAGGGTTCCGGCACGACGAAGGCGGAGGCACGCGCATGAGCCGTCCAGCGCATGTGGTGAGCGGGCCGTACGCGCCCCCGGTCCCGGCCCGCGAGCTGACCGTGCGGTCCGCCGACGGTGCCCGGTTGCACGTCGAACTGCACGGACCCGAGGGTGCGCCCGCGGTGGTCCTCGCCCACGGCTGGACCTGCTCGACCGCCTTCTGGGCGGCGCAGGTGCGGGACCTCGCCGCCGACCACCGGGTGATCGCCTACGACCAGCGGGGACACGGGCGCAGCCCCGCCGGCCCCACGTACGGCACGGAGGCGCTCGCCGGCGACCTGGAGGCGGTGCTCGCCGAGACGCTCCCAGCCGGTGAGAAGGCCGTGGTCGTGGGGCACTCCATGGGCGGGATGGCGGTACTGGCCGCGGCCGCGCGCCCCCGCTTCAGGGAGCGGACGGCGGCCGTCCTGCTGTGCAGCACGGGCAGTGCGCGCCTGGTCGCCGAGGCGCTCGTGCTGCCGCTGCGCGCCGGGCGCTTCCGCACCTGGCTCACGGCGCGCATCCTGGGTTCGCCCGCCCCGCTCGGGCCGGTCACACCGACGGCCCGGCGCATCCTCAAGTACGCCACCATGGGCGCCGGTTCGACGCCGGACATGGTGGAGGCATGCGCGCAGGTGGTGCACGCCTGCCCGCGCCGGGTGCGCCACGCCTGGTCGCGTGTGCTCGAGGGGCTGGATCTGGAGGCGGGCGTACGGGAGTTGACGGTGCCGACGGAGGTCCTGGTCGGCACTGCGGACCGGCTCACGCCGCCGGTGCACGCACGGGAGCTGGTCGCCGGGCTGCCGTACTGCGTGGGAAGCACGGAGCTGCCGGGGCTCGGCCATATGACGCCGGTGGAGGCGCCGGAGCTGGTCAACGGGAAAATCCGGGAACTCGTGACCCGGTACGCGGTGGACGCACGGCTGGAGGAGGGCGCATGAGCAAGGTGAGCCTGGAGGGGCAGGTCGCGGTCGTCACCGGCGCCGCGCGGGGCGTCGGCGAACTGCTGGCCCGCAAACTGTCGGCGCGCGGCGCGAAGGTGGCGCTCGTCGGCCTGGAGCCGGACGCGCTCAAGCAGGTCTCGGAGCAGCTGTACGGGGACAGCGCCCACTGGTACGCCGACGTCGCCGACCACGAGGCGATGACGCGGGTCGCCCGGGAGGTCAAGGAGCGGTTCGGGAAGGTCGACATCGTGGTCGCCAACGCGGGCGTGGCCAACGGCGGGCCGTTCGCCGACTCCGACCCCGAGGCATGGCGGCGGGTGATCGAGGTCAACCTGATCGGCTCCGCGGTGACGGCCCGGGCGTTCCTGCCGGTGCTGACGGAGAGCCGCGGCTATCTGCTCCAGATCGCCTCGCTGGCGGCGATCACGCCCGCGCCGATGATGACGGCGTACTGCGCGTCCAAGTCGGGTGTGGAGGCGTACGCGCACAGCCTGCGTGCGGAGGTCGCCCACACGGGTGTACGGGTCGGCGTCGGGTATCTCTCCTGGACCGACACGGACATGGTGCGCGGCGCCGACCAGGACGAGGTCATGCGGGAGTTGCGGCAACGGCTGCCGTGGCCGTCCAACAAGACGTATCCGCTCGGACCTGCGGTGGACCGGATCGTGTCCGGGATCGAGCGGCGGTCCGGTCATGTCTACGGGCAGGGGTGGTTGCGCGGGATGCAGGCCGTGCGCGGTTATCTCCCGGGCGTCATCGCGATGGTGGGGCAGCGCGAGATGCGGAGGTTCGAGCCGCGGCTCAAGGGGGTCGGCACCGGGCTGGTGGGGGCCGGCGGAGAGGCCGATGAGCAGCAGCGCAGTACGCTGCGTAACTGATCGAAATGCGTTGTTTGTCCGGTCGTGTAAATCTGGTCGAGGCCCAATCCCCTCACCCACTACGGGAGTGAACACACATGGGCATGAAGGACCAGTTCCAGGAGAAGTCCGGGCAGGCGAAGCAGCAGGCCAAGCAGAAGATGGAGCAGGGCAAGCAGCAGGCCCAGCAGCGTGGTCGGCAGCAGTCCCAGCAGTCCCCGCAGCGCGGCCAGCAGTCCTCGCAGCGTGGCCGGCAGTCGCAGGACGACCAGCGGCTGCGGGACGAGGCCGAGGACCGCTTCAATCAGGACTACGACGCCTAGTCGCTGCCCTCGACTTCGGCCTTGAGTGGGGTGCCCGTTCTTCGGAGGGCACCCCACTCTTCGTGTGCTCACGGGAAGACCGGGTGCCGGGCGCACCTTGGGCGCACCCGCGGCGCCGGGTCAACCCCTCTTCCGCGGGGGCAGTTTCGGGCGGGTCCTGTCCGGGACACCGCTGTAGTCCGGCGGGGCCGCGGGCGGGTTGGTGTGGAGGAGGTCGACGGCCAGTCTGACCGCGTCGTCCAGTTGCCGGTGGCGGCCCTCGGCCCAGTCCAGCGGCGTGCGCAGGATTTCCAGGTCCGGATCCACGCCCCGGTTCTCCACGGACCAGCCGTACTCCGGGAACCACGCCGCGTTCATCGGGACGGTGATCACGGTGCCGTCGCCCAGGCGGTGCCGGCCCGTCATGCCGACCACTCCGCCCCAGGTGCACGAGCCCACCACCGGGCCGAGATTCAGCAGTTTGATAGCCGCGGTGATCATGTCGCCGTCAGAGGACGTCGCTTCGTCGGTCAGCGCCACGATGGGGCCCCGGGGGGCGTTGGACGCGTACGACACCGGCTGGGCGTTTCGGGTGAGGTCCCAGCCGAGGATCTTGCGCGTGAGCTTCTCGATGACCAGCTCGCTGATGTTGCCGCCCGCGTTGCCCCGTACGTCCACGATGAGCGCGGGCCGGGCGACCTCCATCCGCAGGTCCCGGTTGAACTGGGCCCAGCCCGAGCCTCCCATGTCCGGGATGTGCAGGTATCCGCAGCGGCCGCCGCTCAACTCCCGTACGACCTGACGGCGTTTGGCCACCCAGTCGTGGTAGCGCAGTGGCCGCTCGTCGATGAGGGGGACCACGGCCACCCGGCGGTGGCCGCCCTCCCCGTCCGCCGGTGCGAAGGTCAGCTCGACCGTCGTGCCGCCCGAGCCCGCCAGCAGCGGATAGGGCCCCGTGACCGGGTCCACCGGCCGCCCGTCCACATGGGTGAGGACGGCGCCGTCCCGGATCCCCGTGCCCGCGAGCGGTGAGCGCGCCTTCGAGTCCGACGACTCGCCCGGCAGGATCCGCCTGACCACCCATCTGTCGTCGCGGCGTGTGAAGTTGGCACCCAGCAGCCCCTGGTAGCGCTGGTAGTGCGGGGGTCCCTCGTTGCGCCGGGCCGGCACCACATACGCGTGCGACGTGCCCAGCTCGCCCAGGACCTCGCGCAGCAGGTCCGCGAAGTCGTCGGGCGAGGCGACCCGTTCGACCAGCGGGCGGTACTGCTCCAGGATCGCGTCCCAGTCGATCCCGCACATGTGCGGCTCCCAGAAGTACGCCCGGATGAGCCGCCCCGCCTCCGCATAGGCCTGCCGCCACTCCGCCGGCGGGTCCACCACGTGCATGATCCGGCGCGTGTCGATCCAGACCGTCGTGTCGGAATCGCCGGACTCGGTCGACGGCACGGCCCGCAGATCGCCCTCGTCGACGACCACCAGCCGCGTGCCGTCCCCGCTCACCGCGAACCAGTCCAGATGAGCGACCAGGTCGGACTTCTTCGCCTTGCTGATGCTGAAGTGCTCCAGGGACGGGCGGCCGGTGGTGTCGTCCGGGTTCACGAAGGTCTCACCGAGCGCGCCCGAGATCGGCCAGCGCATCCACACCAGGCCGCCGCCCGCGACCGGCCGCAGCTCCGAGTACTTCGAGGCCGTGACCGGGAACGGCGTCACCCGGCTCTCCAGCCCCTCGATCTCGACCGTCACCACCCCGTCGCCTTCTTCCTCCTCCTCCAGCGGATCCAGGCCGCCGGCTGCGGGGCGCCCCTCGGGGTTCACCGCGAAGGGGGAAGGGGTGGCCGAGGAGAGGGGGACCAGATACGGGCGGGAGCCGAGCGGGAAGGACAGGTCGCCGGTGTGCACGTCGTACACCGGGTCGAAACCGCGCCAGGACAGGAAGGCCAGATACCGCCCGTCCCGAGTGAACACCGGGTTCTCGTCCTCGAAGCGGCCGTTCGTGACGTCGACGATCAGCCGGTCCTTGATCCGGGCCATCTTGATCTGCCGCAGCGACCGCCCGATCCCCGGATGCGACCACGTGAGCCACGCGCCGTCCGGGGAGAACGCCAGATCCCGCACCGGCCCGTTGATCGAGCGGATCACCTCGGTGACCGCATCGTCCGAGGACTCCGGCTCCCGCGGCTCCTCCGGCTCCGCCGACGCCTCCGGCTCCCGCGGCTCCTCCGGCTCCGCCGACGCCTCCGGCTCCGCCGACGCCCCCGTACCCGCGGCGGCCGCCGCCTCCTCGGCCACGGTGACCAGCAGCAGGCGCCCGTCGTTGGAGGCGATCGCGAGTCGTTCGCCCTGCGGGTCCGCCACCATCTCCAGTACCCGGCCCAGCCGTCCGGAGGCCAGCCGCCGCGGCTCGCGGTCGCCCGAGGCCCGGGGGAGATAGGCGATCTCGATCGCGTCCTCGCCCTCCGCGTCCGTGACATAGGCGACCTGTCCGCCCACGCCGAGCATCTCCGGCAGCCGGACGCGTACGCCCGGGGTGTCCGTGATCGTCCGGGCGGGGCCCTCCCGGTGCGTGAGCCAGTACAGACTGCCGCGGACGACGACGGCGCTGGCCCGTCCGGTCTCGTCCACCGAGATCCCGTCCACATGCTGCGCGGCCGGTACCTGGTACTTGCGGCGCCCCGCACGCGGGCCTCCGAGGCGCACGTCGAGGCGGCGCGGGATCGAGTCGGGGGAGAGGTCGTCGACGATCCACAGGTCGCCCGCGCACTGGTACACCACCCGCGTGCCGTCGCTGGAGGCATGGCGGGCGTAGAAGGCGTCGTGGTCGCTGTGGCGGCGCAGATCGGTACCGTCGTACGCACACGAGTAGAGGTTGCCGATGCCCTCGTGGTCGGAGAGGAACGCGATCCGCCCGTCGACGAACATGGGCGAGTCGAGATGGCCTTTGACATCGGCGAGCAGTCGCTGCCCGTGCAGCCACAACCTGCCCGTGGCGCCGCCGCGGTAGCGCTTCCAGGAGGCCGGTTCGTGGGGCGGGGTGCCGGTGAGCAGCAGGGTCCTGTGCTCGCCCTCGACATCGGCCACGGCGATGTCCGCGACGGGGCCCCAGGGCAGCTTGCCGCCGGGGCCGCCGTCGGTGGGGACCTTGTAGGCCCAGGTGAAGTAGGAGAAGGGCTCGCCGTGCGAGGCGACCGCGAGGATGTCGGTGTTCCCGTCCTTGTCGGGCGGCGTCCAGCCGCACACCCGGGTGTCGGCGCTGCCCCAGTAGGTGAGCCGTCTGCCCGGGCCGCCGTCCACCGGTGTCAGATGGATCTCCGGAACGAGGCTGCGCCAGCTCGTGTACGCGATCAGGCGTCCGTCGGGCGAGAAGCGGGGGTGGCCGATCTTCGTACGGTCGACGGTGAGCCGCCAGGCGCGACCGGACCCGTCCACCTGCGCCACCCACAGATCGTCCTCGGCGGCGAAGCAGAGGCGTTCGCCGTGCAGATGCGGGTAACGGAGGTAGCCGGGCGCCTTCTCGCTCGCGTCGGTCACCTACCCATGCTTTTCCCCCGGACCGGTCGCGGCAACTCGTGGGCCGGGCGTGCGACCGAGTGACCGGCCCGATCGCGGGTTGAGCGCGAGGCTCGTGATTCAGGACACGTACGAAACGGTTTCGTTTCGTTCGGGTGAGGGGTATCGTCGGGGGCGTACGAAACCGTGTCGTCCGGAGCGCAGCCGCTCCGGACGCGCAGCAGGAAGGTGAGTGGCGTGACCGAAGCGTCCAGGGGCGCGGCGTCAGCCGCTCCGGCGGAGGCCGTGCCCGCACCGGGGCGACGCAGCCGGATCACCCCCGAGCGCGAGGCCGAGTTGTACGAGGCCGTGCTCGACCTGCTCCGGGAAGTCGGCTACGACGCCCTGACGATGGACGCTGTGGCAGCCCGCACCCGGTCCAGCAAGGCGACGCTCTACCGCCAGTGGGGCGGCAAGGCCGAACTGGTGGTCAAGGCCATCCGGCACGGCAAGCCGGGCCCCGTCGACGCGATCGACACCGGCTCGCTCCGGGGCGATCTGCACGCACTGGTGTCACGCGAGGACGACTGCGTCATGGAACAGAACTCCGCGCTGATGCGGGGCGTCGCCATGGCGATGCACCACAACGACGACCTGCGTCAGGCGTTCCGGGACCAGCTGATCGAACCTGAGATGGCGGAGTTCCAGCGCGTGCTGCAACGGGCCGTCGAGCGCGGGGAGATCCGTCCGGACTGCCCGGCGCTGGACTTCCTGGTGCACATGCTGATCGGCGGCTTCGTCACCCGTGCCCTGATCGACGACCAGCCGCCGACCCAGGCCTTCCTCAAGTCGTACATCGACGCCGTGGTCCTCCCCGCCCTCGGCGCGCCCACCACCTGACCAGTCCCCTCGGCTAGCCCCCATCTGACGTCACCGCTCACGTCGTCGGGCTGATCACCCCTGCCCTGAACACCCCCACGACCTGACCGGAGTACGCCCCCGTGGCCACGTTCCTCTACAAACTCGGCCGACTCGCCTTCCGGCGACGGCATTTCGTCGCCCTGATCTGGGTGGCGCTGCTGACGCTCGCGGGCGTCGGTGCAGCCAGTGCCCCCGCGGCGGGCTCCTCGTCCTTCTCCATCCCGGGCACCGAGGCCCAGAAGGCCTTCGACCTGCTGGAACAGCGCTTCCCCGGCATGAGCGCCGATGGTGCGACCGCCTGTGTCGTCTTCAAGGCACCCGGCGGGGAGAAGGTGACCGCCAAGGGCAACAAGGCGGTCGTCGAGAAGACCGTGAGGGAGCTGCGCGACGGCTCCGAAGTCGTCTCCGCCACGGACCCGTTCACCGCGCACGCCGTCAGCAAGGACGGCACGATCGCCTACGCGCAGGTGAAGTACAAGGTCTCCGGCATGGAGCTGGAGGACGCCTCCAAGGACGCCCTGAAGGAGGGCGCGCAGCACGCGCGGGACGGCGGGCTGACCGTCGAGATCGGCGGTGACGCGCTGTCCGCGGTACCGGAGACGGGCGCCACGGAGGTCATCGGTATCGCGATCGCCGCGGTCGTCCTCGTCATCACCTTCGGTTCGCTGGTGGCGGCCGGACTGCCCCTGCTCACGGCTCTGATCGGGGTCGGCATCGGAGTCTCCACGATCACGGCGCTGGCGAGCGCGCTGGACCTCGGCTCGACCACCTCGACGCTGGCGACGATGATCGGCCTCGCGGTCGGCATCGACTACGCGCTGTTCATCGTCTCCCGCTACCGGGGCGAACTGGCCGAGGGCCGTGAGCGCGAGGAGGCGGCGGGCCGGGCGGTCGGCACGGCCGGTTCGGCGGTGGTCTTCGCGGGCCTGACCGTCGTGATCGCCCTCGTCGGCCTCGCGGTCGTGAACATCCCGATGCTCACCAAGATGGGTGTCGCAGCGGCCGGCACGGTCGCCATCGCCGTGCTGATCGCGCTGACGATGATCCCGGCGCTGCTCGGCTTCGCGGGCCGCAAGGTCAAGCCGGCGGGTGAGAAGAGCCGGATGCTGGGCGGCGGCCGGGCCACCGCCAGGAAGAGCCGCCCCAACATGGGCACACGCTGGGCGAGCTTCGTCGTGCGCCGCCCGGTCGCCGTGCTGCTGCTCGGCGTCATCGGACTCGGTGCCGCGGCTGTTCCGGCGACCAAGCTGGAACTGGGTCTGCCGGACGACGGTTCGCAGCCCACGTCCACGACGCAGCGCCGGGCCTACGACCTGCTGTCGGAGGGCTTCGGACCCGGCTTCAACGGACCGCTGATGGTGGTGGTCGACGCCAAGGAGAGCGACAGCCCGAAGGCGGCGGTCGCCACGGTGACCGACGACATCAAGGACCTCAAGGACGTCGTGACGGTGACGCCCGCGACGTACAACAAGGCCGGTGACACGGCGATGATCACGGTCATCCCCGGTTCCAAGCCGTCCTCGGCCACGACCGAGGACCTGGTGCACGGCATCCGGGACGCGGGCGCCGGCATCAAGGCGGACACCGACGCGCAGGTCCTGGTCACAGGCACGACGGCGATGAACATCGACGTCTCGCAGAAGCTGAACGACGCACTGACTCCGTATCTGGCGCTGGTGGTCGGCCTCGCCTTCCTCCTGCTGATCGTGGTCTTCCGCTCGATCCTGGTCCCGCTGAAGGCGGCGCTCGGCTTCCTGCTCTCGGTGACGGCGGCGCTCGGCGCGGTGGTCGCGGTCTTCCAGTGGGGCTGGCTGTCCGGCCTGATGGGCGTCGAGGAGACCGGCCCGGTGATGTCGATGATGCCGATCTTCATGGTGGGCGTGGTCTTCGGACTGGCGATGGACTACGAGGTCTTCCTCGTCACCCGTATGCGTGAGGCGTACGTCCACGGGGAGAACCCCGGCCAGGCGATCGTGACGGGCTTCCGGCACGGGGCGCGGGTCGTCACCGCGGCCGCGATCATCATGATCGCCGTCTTCTCCGGCTTCATCGGCTCCAGTGAGTCGATGATCAAGATGATCGGCTTCGGGCTCGCGATCGCCGTCTTCTTCGACGCGTTCGTGGTGCGGATGGCGCTCGTCCCGGCGGTACTGGCGCTGCTGGGCCGCAAGGCCTGGTGGCTGCCGAAGTGGCTGGGCCGCATCCTGCCGAACGTGGACGTGGAGGGCGAGGGGCTGCGCTCGCGCCAGGACGGCGAACGCAGGGACCCGGACGCGGACCCGGACCGGGAACTGGTACGGGTCTGAGGCCCCGGCCGATGGATACGGACTGCCGCGCCACCGCCGGAGGTGGCGCGGCAGTCCGTTGCGCACCCCGAGCGCGCCGACCGGAATTCATTCGCTGTGCACATGACCGGCCGCTAGCCTGCCGGTCATGACGACGCCCGCCGCAGCGAACTCCGCAGCCCACCCCCGATTCGCCGAGGCCCTCGAAGAGCTGGGGCTCGGTGAGCTTCACGGCCGGATCCGGCGCTTCCCGGACGCGACCCGGACCGCAGCCGAGGCCGCCGCCGCGATCGGGTGCGAGCTCGGCCAGATCTGCAAGTCGCTCATCTTCACGGCGGACGGCTCGCCGGTGCTCGTCCTCATGGACGGGGCCTCCCGGGTCGACCTGGAGCGCGTCCGGGAGGTGCTCGGCGCCGCCGAGGTGACCCGGGCCAGGGCGGACCTCGTGCGGGAGACCACCGGGTACGCGATCGGCGGGGTGCCGCCCTTCGGCCACCGTACGAAGACGCGGGTGCTCGCCGATCGGTCACTGCTCGACCACGACACGGTGTGGGCCGCCGCGGGCAACCCGCACGCGGTCTTCCCGATGAACCCCGAGGCCCTGATCGCCCACGCGGGCGGCACGGTGGTGGACGTGCGCGAGCAGTCCGCCTGACGCCGCCCGTCACCCGGGGGCCGGTGCGTGGTTCAGAGCGCGATGGGCAGGTGGCGGGGGCCGCGCAGCATGGCGTTGCTCCGGTAGGGCGGTGGGTCCTGGAGCAGGGTCGCGGGGGCCAGACGGGGGATCAGCGATCCGAGTGCGGTCTGGGCTTCGATGCGGGCGAGCGGCGCGCCGTAGCAGAGGTGGATGCCGCTGCCGAAGCCGAGATGCTCGTTGTCCGGGCGGGTGGGGTCGAACCGGTCCGGGTCGTGGAACCGCTTCGGGTCCCGATTGCCCGATGCCAGCGCGAGCACCACGGACGTCCCCTTGGGAACGGCGACGCCCGCGACGTTCACATCGGCCAGGGGACAGCGCTCCCGCATATGGACGGGGGGCTCGTAGCGCAGCAGCTCCTCCACCGCGCGCGGGAGCAGGCCGGGTTCCCGGGTCAGCCGCTCCAGCTGGTCGCGGTGGCGCAGCAGGGTGAGGACGCCGTTGGTGATCAGGTTGACCGTGGTCTCGTGCCCGGCGATGAGCAGCAGAACGGTGGTCTGCGCCAGTTCCTCGGTGGTGAGCCGCATCGCGGGGTCAGGTTCGTTGATGTACGCGGAGAGCAGGTCGCCGGCCGGCCGGTCGCGGCGTTGTTCGGCGAGGTTCACCAGGTACTGGCCCAACTCGCGTCGGGCCTGGTCGCCTGTCCGGTCCCGCTCGGTGGTGTCTTCCTTGGGCCCGATGTCGGCGGCCGCGACGATCGTGTCGGTCCATGCCCGGAACATCGGCTCGTCCTCGCGCGGCACGCCGAGCAGCCGGCAGATGACGGTGACGGGCAGGGGATAGGCGAAGTCGTCGACGACGTCGATCTCCTCGCGGTCCCGGAGAGAGTAGAGCAGTTCCTCGGTGATCCGGGTGATCTCTCCGCGCATGGCGTCGACCCGGCCGGGGCTGTGCGGAGGGCCGAACGGCCGCATGGCCAGGGAGCGCAGCCTCTGGTGTTCGGGGTCGTCGAGTCGCAGGAACGGCGGCTGCAGCGCCGTTTCGGACAGGTCGGGGGACGGGGTGCTGAGGCTGCGGGCGTCCGCGCTGATCAGCGGGTTGTGGAGCAGGGCGAGGATTTCGTGGTAGGAGCCGACCAGGTAGCTGCCGTCTTGCTGCCGCACCACGGGACCGGCCTCGCGGAGTTCCGCGTACAGCGGGTAGGGGTCGGGGCGGTTGGAGTAGTCGGTGATCCGCTCCAGCAGCGTGTCGGCGGTCATGGGGGGCTCCTCGTGGACGAGCGTGACGGTGGGTCACCCGGTGGGCCGCATCAGGGCCAGTCGGCGGTCCGGCAGATGACCGGTGAGCGCGACGGTGGGGCCGTGGGAGAGCCTGCTCGGATCCGGCACGTCGGAGGGGACCGGGACCTCGGCCGCCAGCGGACGGTCCGACGCGCCGGGCGCGGGCGGGAACGGGGCGGCGGTCTCGATCTGGTCCTGGTAGAACTCCAGCGACTTGGCCATGTTGACGGTGACCGCCGCGGTGATGCGGCCCCGGTAGCCGTAGACCATCGCCAGGCGGCGCGCCTCCAGCGAGCCCTGGGCGATGACCACATGGTCGGAGAAGGTGGGCACGCCCACCGACTTGATGTTGAGCCCGAACTGGCTCGACCAGAACGTCGGTACCGACAGGTGCGGGCGCCGCAGCGGTCCCGGATTGACCATGTTGTGGGCGGCCACCTCGGCCTGGTCCACCGCGTTGCGCCAGTGCTCCAGCGACAGCATCTGGTAGTCGAACAGCGGGTGCGGGAAGCGGGAGACGTCGCCGGCCACGAAGACGTCGTCGGTGACGATCCCGTACATGTTGAAGGCGCGGCACCCGGCGTCGCAGGCGATCCCGCGCGGGCCCGCGGCCAGCCCGGACTCCGCCAGCCATTCGACGTTGCGGACCGCCCCCATGGCGACGATGCACACGTCCGCGTCGACGCGGCTGCCGTCCGACAGGTCCGCGCCGGTGAACCGGCCGTTGCCGCGCAGCGCGGTGACGGTGACCCCGCAGCGCAGGTCCACGCCGTGGTTCCGCTGCATGGCGGCGGCGAGCTTCGCCAGCGTCCCGCCGAGCGCGCCCACCAGCGGCGCGGGGCCGCGTTCGGTGACCGTGACCTCCAGGCCGCGCTCCCGGCAGGCCGATGCGATCTCCGAGCCGGTGAAGCCTCCGCCGATCACCAGCACCCGGCGCGGCCCGGCAGCCAGCCGCTCGGCCAGCAGCCCCGCGTCCTCGCTGGTGCGCAGGGTGAACACCCCGTCCAGGGCGGCTTCCTGGGGGGCGGGCCAGGGCCGCGCCCGCGTCCCGGTGGCGATCAGCACCCGGTCGTAGGGCACCGCCTTCCCGTCCGCCAGCAGTACCTGCTTGTCGATCAGATCCAGTCCGGTGGCGCGTACCCCGAGCCGCCACTCCGCGTGCGGGTCACGGCGCACGGGCAGCGCGGTGGCGTTCGCCGCCACCTTGCCGAGCAGCACCTGCTTGGACAGCGGCGGACGGTCGTAGGGCGGGTGGGGCTCGTCCCCGATGACGGTCAGGGAGCCGGTGAAGCCCTTCTCGCGCAGCGCCTCGGCGGCCCGCAGCCCGGCCAGCGACGCGCCGACGATGACGATCCGGCCCTCCCGGAGGTCACCGGACACCGGCGCCCACCTCCTCACCGACCAGGATGGCCTGGACCGGACACGCCGCCGCGGCCTGGTGTACGCGTTCGCGTTGTTCGTCGGGGACATCGGGGTTGTACAGCAACGCCTCTTCGCCGTGCAGCTCGAACACCTCCGGCGCGAGGAACACGCACTGCGCATAGCCCTGACAGCGGCTGAGGTCCACCACGATCTGCATCTCGACCCGCTCCTCACCGGCCACCCGGAAACACGACGCCCCGTTCCGTTTCTACCGCCGGGGTGGGCCCCGCGCCGGGGGCTGTTGGGCCATCCGGGGCCCGGAGCCGCGCGGGTGCCTCGCCATGCCGATCACCGTCGGCGCGGCGATCCGCGCGGTCTTCGCCGAGACGCGCTTCGGTGGGCCCGGGGAGCGCGGCGTCCGGCCCGCCGGTGGCCGGGAGCGGCCCGATGCCGCACCTCGGCCGGCCGGTCCTCACCGGGCCCGGAGCGGGTGCCGGAGGATCCGGCACGTGCCACGCCGAGTGGCGGCGCATCGCGCGGCGGCCGACGATGCCCAGAGGAGAGGTCGCCCTTCATGTCCACGCAGCACCGCGGTGCGGAAGCCGTGCCGCGACGGCGTCAACGGCGTCGGCCTCCCGAGCGGCGGAGGGTCCGTCTGGACGCAGACCGGCCGGCGCGAAGCCGGCCGGGCGGAGACCCGGTGCGTGACGTCCGGCGGGTCCGGCTCGCGCGGACTGGTCCGCCCCGTGTCGGGGAAGGCGCGCGGCTGAGCGAGCATGGTTGGCGCACTACTCACCGTACGGATCAGGAAGTTGACGTCATGACGGACAAGCTCACCGTGAGCGTTCTGGGCACCGGGATCATGGGTGCGGCGATGGCCCGCAACCTCGTCCGCGCCGGACACACCGTCCGCGCCTGGAACCGCACCCGCGCCAAGGCCGAACCGCTGGCCGCCGACGGCGCGCTCGTCGCCGACACCCCCACCGAGGCCGTACAGGGCGCAGATGTCGTCCTGACCATGCTGTACGACGGCCGGGCCGTGCAGGAGGTCATGCGGGAGGCCGTCGGCGGGCTGCGCTCGGGGATCGTCTGGGCGCAGTCGACCACTGTCGGGATCGAGGACGTCGGCGATCTGGCCGCCTTCGCCCAGGAGCACGGACTCGTCTTCTACGACGCCCCGGTGCTCGGCACCCGCCAGCCCGCGGAGGCCGGGCAGTTGACCGTCCTCGCCGGTGGCCCCACCGTGAGCAGGGACGCGGTGGCCCCCGTCTTCGACGCCGTCGGCGCCCGTACGCTCTGGACCGGCGAGGACGGTGCGGCGGGCAGCGCCACCCGGCTGAAGCTGGTGGCCAACAGCTGGGTCGTCGCGGCCACCGCCGCGGTCGGCGAGGTGCTCGCCCTGGCCAAGGGCCTGGGGGTGGATCCGCAGAACTTCTTCGACCTCATCGGCGGCGGCCCGCTCGACATGGGCTACCTGCACGCCAAGGCCGATCTCATCCTGAGCGGCAAGCTGACTCCCGCCAGTTTCGCGGTGGCGACCGCCGAGAAGGACGCCCGTCTGATCGTGCAGGCCGGTGAGCGGGGCGGCGTCCGCCTCGACGTGGCCGCGGCCGCGGCCGAACGATTCCGCCGGGCCGCCGCCCAGGGTCACGCCGACGAGGACATGGCCGCCGCCTACTTCGCGAGCTTCGACGAAGAGCCACCCTCCCACTGACCGAGGAGTCCCACGTGTCCAAGCCACCGCTCTCCCCCGAGGCTCAAGCCATGCTGAGCCGTGCCAACCCCAGCGTGATCTCCACCCTGCGCGCCGACGGCGCGCCCGTGTCCACCCCCACCTGGTACCTGTGGGAGGACGGCCGGGTGCTGGTCAACATGGACGAGGGCCGGGTGCGCCTCCAGCACCTGCGCCGCGACCCGCGGGTGAGCCTCACCGTCCTGGACAAGGACCAGTGGTACACGCACATCACTCTCATCGGCCGCGTCACCGACATCCACGAGGACGAGGGCCAGGTCGACATCGACCGTATCTCCGAGCACTACATCGGCAAGCCGTATCCCGACCGGGTGCGCGGCCGGGTCAGCGCCTGGATCACCATCGACCGGTGGCACGGGTGGGGAGAGTTCAAGGACAGCGACCAGGCGGGGTGAGCCGTGTCCGCACCGTGCGCGGGGCACCGAGGAGGAGCACTCTGGAATCAGCGGTTCCGGAGGTGATCGTCATGACGCACACCGCGGTCGGTTGGCATGTGGAACTCGAATTCGAGGAGGACGAGCAGCGTACGCGGGCAGCGGCGCTGGTGCGGCTCCCGGACGGGAACGAGGTACGGTCCCGCGGGTATGCCAGCCGTCACCACACCGATTCGAATCAGCCCCGTGTAGGGGAGGAGATCGCAGGGGCCCGCGCGCTCAACGACCTCGCCATGCAGTTGCTCACGAAGGCGCACGAAGAGATCGACGAGTCGTCGGGCAGGACGTCCCGCCCACTGACGCACTGACTGCGTCCCGGTGATGCCCGTACGCCGCACGCGTACGGGCATCACCCCGTGCTGCGGTGGCTACGGCAGCGACGACCGCACCGCACGCACCAGGGCCTGCGCCCGCGGGTCCGCCGTCACGCTCTTGCGGAAGCCGTTGGTGACATAGCCGAAGGCGATGCCCGACTCGGGATCGGCGAAGCCGAGGGCGCCGCCGCGGCCGGGGTGGCCGAAGGAGCCGGAGGCGAGAAGCGGGGACGCGCTGCCGTGGAGCATGTAGCCGAGGCCGAAGCGGGTGGTGACCACCAGCACGCGGTCGGGGCCGGCGGACGCCTCCGTACGGGCGTGTTCCAGAGTCCGGGGCGCGAACAGGCGTATGCCGTCCACCTCACCGGTCAGCGCCGCGTAGAAGCGGGCGAGGCCGTCGGCCGTCGCGATGCCGTTCGACGCCGGGAGGACCGCGGCGCGGTAGGCCGGGTCGTTCTCGTCGGGCAGCGGGGTGATCGCGGCGAAGGCGCGGCGGGTGAGGCTGTCGGGGTCCGCGTACGCCTCGGCGACCGCGCGCTTGGGGCGGATGCGCAGCGCGCCGTCCCGTACGGTCTCCTCGACGAGGCCGACCCGGCCCACGCGGTGCGCCTCGGCCTCGGGCAGACCCACCCACAGGTCGAGGCCCAGCGGCCCGGCGATCTCCGTCGCGATCCACTCGCCGATCGACCGGCCCGTCACCCGGCGCACCAGCTCGCCCGTCAGCCAGCTGTACGTCTGTGCGTGGTAGCCGTGGTCCCTGCCGGGCTCCCAGGCTGGTGCCTGCGCGGCCAGCGCGGTGGCGGCCAGGTCAGGGTCGGCGGCCTCGACGGGGGTGAGCGGACGGTCCAGCACGGGTACGCCGGCCCGGTGCGCCAGCACATGCCGCACCAGGGTGTGCTCCTTGCCCTGTGCTTTGAACTCGGGCCAGTAGTGGCCGACCGGGGCGTCCAGGTCCAGCTCCCCGCGCTCGCTCAGCATCAGCAGCGCGGCCGCGGCCACGCCCTTGGTCGCCGACCGTACGATCTGGGCGGTGTTCCGCTCCCAGGGGTCCGTCCCGTCGACGTCCCGCGTTCCGGCCCACAGGTCCACGACCTTGCGCCCGCCCCGGTACACGGCGACCGCCGCCCCGCGCTCACCGAGCGTCTCGAAGTTGCCCGCGAACGCTTCCCGGACCGGCTCGAAGCCCTCGGCCACCACGCCGTGCACGTCCACGCCCGTGTTCCCTTCACTCGACCTGCGACAGTGAGTAGAACACGGGTTCCCCGCCTTGGATTCCTCAGCCCAGAACGATGGTGACGTCGTATTGCCGCGTGTGGCGTTCGAGTACGGGCAGACCGCGTGGGCCGCATCGACCAGTTTGGCCGCCACGTCCTGGTCGAGGACCGGCAGCGAGACGCTCAGGGCGACCGCGAGGCCGTAGCCGCGGTGCTTGTTGGGGCCGATGCCGACCTTGGCGGCGACCGTGGAGCCGGTCAGGTCGTAGCCGGCGCGGTTGCCGACCAGGATGAGCGCGTTGTGGAAGCAGGAGCTGTACCCGGCCGCGAAGAGCTGCTCCGGATTGGTGCCGTTGCCGTCGCCGCCCATCTCCGACGGCATCGCGACCCGCAGTCCGATATGGCCGTCCTGGCTGGTGACGTGCCCCTCCCGGCCGCCGTGCGCGGTGGCCTCGGCCACGTACATGATCTTCGTCGGACGGGTGTCGACAGCGGCACCTTCGCGCACGGCAGGATCTCCCCCGGGACGGACACAACGACAGGCAACACAAGTGTGTGCAAGTACATCGCACACAAGGTACCGGCGGTAGGTAGACAGGGTAGTCCAGGGGGTGAATCTTCCAGCGGTCAGCGGTCAGCGGTCAGCGGTCAGCGGGTCAGCGGTCAGCGGTCAGCGGTCAGCGGGCGCGGTCCGCGGCGGTCTCCGCCTTCTTCGCCAGCCGCCACAGCTCCTCGCGCAGCCGGGCCGCCTCGCCTGTGCCCAGTCCGGTCGCCGACAACAGGGTGTGCGGGACGTGCCCCGCGCCCTCCCGCAGCTGTTCACCCCGCCGGGAGAGCGCGACGAGCACCGAACGCTCGTCGTGCGCCGACCGTTCCCGGTGCACCAGGCCGGCCGACTCGAGCCGTTCGAGCAGCGGCGAGACGGTGCCGTAGCCGAGCCGCAGGGACGCGGCCAGTTCCTTGACGGTGGTCTCGCCGCGTTCCCAGAGCACCAGCAGGACGAGGTACTGCGGGTAGGTGATGCCGAGTTCGTCGAGGAGTGGACGGTACGCCGCCGTGACGGCGCGCTGGGCCGTCTACAGCGCGAAGCACAGCTGGTCGTCCAGCAGCGGCGACGCGGCGTCCTCTTCGTTCGTCACACGCCCATTGTCATGGACGGGCCGTGTCGGCAGGCACCGAACGGGGATCGAAGCCGAAGGGGAGCTCCAGACGGTGGGCGCGCATGAGCGCGTCGTCGGCGAGGAGTTCGCCCGTCTTCCCGTCCGCCGCGATCACGCCTTCGCTGAGGATCAGCGAGCGCGGGCACAACTCCAGTGCATACGGCAGGTCGTGCGTGACCATCAGGACCGTGACGTCCAGGGACCGCAGGATGTCGGCGAGTTCACGCCGCGAGGCGGGGTCGAGGTTCGAGGACGGTTCGTCGAGGACGAGGATCTCCGGCTCCATGGCCAGGACTGTGGCCACCGCCACCCGGCGGCGCTGGCCGAAGGAGAGGTGGTGCGGCGGACGGTCCTTGAAGGCGGCCATCCCCACCTGTTCGAGCGCGCGGTCCACACGGTCCTCCAGCTCGGCGCCCTTCAGGCCGGCCGTCGCGGGCCCGAAGGCCACGTCCTCGCGCACCGTGGGCATGAAGAGCTGGTCGTCCGGGTCCTGGAAGACGATGCCCACCCTGCGCCGGATCTCGGCCATGTGCCGCTTGCCGACGGGCAGTCCGGCGACCTTCACCGTGCCCGTGCCGCCGGTCAGGATGCCGTTGAGATGGAGCACGAGGGTGGTCTTCCCGGCACCGTTCGGCCCGAGGAGCGCGACCCGTTCGCCGCGCGCGACGGTGAAGTCGACGCCGAACAGGGCCTGGTGGCCGTCGGGGTAGGCGAAGGCCAGTCCGGTCACTTCCAGCGAAGGTGTCACAGGGTCCATCCCAGCAGGCAGACGATGAGTGCGGCGGAGGGCAGGGCGAGCGCGTAGGACCACTGGGCGCGGGACGCCGTCACCTCGTCGATGACCGGCATCGAGCCGGTGTAGCCCCGGCTCACCATGGCCAGATGGACCCGCTCGCCGCGCTCGTAGGTGCGGATGAAGAGCGCGCCCGCGGACTTGGCGAGCACGCCCCAGTGGCGCAGCCCCCGGGCCTCGAAGCCGCGGGACTCCCGGGCGATCCGCATCCGCCGCATCTCGGCGGTGATCACGTCCCCGTAGCGGATCATGAACGTGGCGATCTGCACCAGGAGGGGCGGGAGCTTGAGGCGCTGCAGCCCGAGGAGCAGTTCGCGCAGTTCGGTGGTGGCGGCGAGCAGGACGGAGGCGGCGACGCCGAGGGTGCCCTTGGCCAGCACGTTCCAGGCGCCCCACAGCCCGTTGACACTGAGCGAGAGACCGAGGACGTCGATCCGCTCGCCCTCCGCCACGAACGGCATGAGCACCGCGAACGCGACGAAGGGGACCTCGATCAGCAGACGTCGGAGCAGGAAACCGGCCGGTACACGGGCCGTGTGCGCGACCCCGGCGAGGAGGACGGCGTACAGCGCGAACGCCCACATCGCCTCGCGCGGCGTGGACACCACGACGACCACGAAGGCGAAGACGGCGGCGAGCTTGGTGTGCGGGGGCAGTGCGTGCACGGGCGAGTGCCCGTGCCGGTACAGCCGGTGTGCGTGGCCCGCACCCATGTCAGGCCACCGATGCGGTGTCGCCGGCGCGGCGCCGGCGGACGGCCCAGAAGACCGCGCTGCCCGCGACGACGGTGACCCCGACGCCGATCACGCCCGCGAGACCGCCGGAGAGGCGGGCATCGCCGATGTCCTTGACGCCGTAGCCGGCGAGCGGGGAGTCGGAGGCCGTGTGCGGCTTCGCCTTCTGGCTGATCCCCTGGTCCGTGGCGACCTTCTCCAGGCCGTCCGGGTTGGCGGAGGCGTAGAAGCTGACGAATCCGGCGAGGACGAGGGAGGTGACGAGACCGGTGATCCACATCCCCCGGTGGGAACGGGCCGCGACGGGTACGGGCTCGGCGGCGGGCGCGTCGACCAGTTCGCCGCCGACGCGCAGCTTCAGACGCTGCTGCAGACCCTGGGCGCCGTGGACGAGGTCCGGGCGTACGGCGATGACGGCTCCCACGGTGAGGGCGGTGATGACGGCCTCGCCGATGCCGATGAGTACGTGGACGCCGATCATCGCGGTGGCGACCTTGCCGATGGAGACGTCGGTGGTGCCGCCGACCGCGTAGATCGCGGTGAAGACGACGGCGGCGGCCGGTACGGAGACCAGCGCGGCGACGAAGGAGGCCACGGTGACCGAGCGGCGCGTGCGCGGGAGGACCTGGACCAGCCCACGGAAGACGGCGTAGGCGACGACGGTCGTGACGATCGCCATGTCGGTGATGTTGACGCCGAGGGCGGTCAGGCCGCCGTCGGCGAACAGGATGCCCTGCATGAGCAGGACGACGGACACGCACAGCACCCCGGTGTAGGGGCCTACGAGGATGGCGGCCAGCGCCCCGCCCAGCAGATGTCCGCTGGTGCCGGCTGCGACCGGGAAGTTCAGCATCTGGACGGCGAAGATGAACGCGGCCACCAGGCCGGCGAGCGGCGCGGTGCGTTCGTCGAGTTCGCGCCGGGCACCCCGGAGGCTGACGGCCAGGGCGCCCGCGGCTATGACACCGGTCACGGCGGACGTGGGTGCGTTGATGAATCCGTCGGGTACATGCACCGTAAGAGGATAGCGGCTTATTGCGAACCATTTGCAAGAGCCAGGCGAACGTCGATACGGCGAGCTCGCATCGAAAGCCCCTTTTGTCCAAATGTGCGACATTAGAGGAGTGGCGGATTCACCTTTTGCGTGGGTGACGCAGCGTGAGGAGCAATCCGATGACAGTAGTGGAACAGTACGCTCGAGCCCATGTGGTCACGGACTCCCCGGATGCTCCGGACGCCGTCCCCATCGTGCTGCGCTATGACCCCGACGCCGATCCGCGCTCCGTCCGCATCGGCCTGCCCGGCCCGCACGAGTGGGCATTCTCCCGGGACCTCCTGGAAGAAGGCCTGCGCGCCCCCGCGAGCACGGGTGACGTCAGAATCTGGCCCTGCGGCCGGGTCCAGGCAGTGATGGAGTTCCACTCCAAGCAGGGCGTCGAGGTGGTGCAGCTGGAGTCGAAGGCGCTGCTGCGGTTCCTGCGGCGTACGTACACCGCGGGAGCGCCGGTGGTACGGCCCGTGCCCCAGGCCTAGCAGGACTTACGGCGGGGACGGTCGCCCCCCGTCGTGAGCATGAACCGGGCGGGCCCGTGTGGACGGGCCCGCCCGGTACGTGTCGGTCCCGCTCAGCTTCCCGCGCGCAGCAACGCCGCCACGATCGGTCCCGCCGAGTCGCCGCCGTGGCCGCCCGCCTGGACCACGCCCGCCGCGGCCAGGTCGCCCTTCCAGGCCGTGAACCAGCCGTTGGGTTGCTTCTGGCCGTCGACCTCGGCCGAGCCGGTCTTGGCGCCGTAGTCCGGGCCGAGGCCCGCCATCGCCTGGGCGGCCGTGCCTGCCGCCGCCGTGTACTGCAGGACTTCCTTCAGCTGAGCCTGGGTCGACGCCGACATCGTGCGGGTCGCCTTCGCCAGCGTGCGGTTGTCCACCGCGGGCGAGACCAGGTACGGCTGGTGGAAGACGCCGGTCTTGGCCGTCGAGACCACCGAGGCCATGTTCAGCGGGTTCATGCGGACGCCGCCCTGGCCGATCAGGGACGCCGCCATCTGGGCCGCGTTCTGCACCGGGACCGTGCCGTCGAAGGACGGTACGCCGATGGCCCAGTTGTTCATGCTCAGGCCGTAGATCTGCTGTGCGACCTGGGTGAGGTCGGCGTCGTGCAGTTTCTCCGCCTGGCTGATGAAGGCCGTGTTGCAGGACCGCGCGAAGCTCGCCTTGAACGTGCCGTTCTTGATCTCGAACTTGTCGTCGTTCTGGAACTTCCAGCCGCCGTACGTCACGTACTTGGGGCAGGGGTGCGGCTTGTCCACGTGCGCCAGGTTCTTCTCGAACAGCAGCGTCGACGTCACGATCTTCATCGTCGAGCCCGGCGCGAGAGAGCCCTGGAACGCCACGTTGAAACCGTGGCTGGAGTTCGCGACCGCCAGGATCTCGCCCGTCGACGGGCGCATGACGACCACGGACGCCTTGTCCTTCGTCGTCACCTCCTGCTCCGCCTTCGCCTGGAGCGCGGGGCTCAGCGTCGTCTTCACCGTGCCCGGCGTGCCCTCGCTCAGCGTCACCAGCGTCTTGTCGGGTGTCTTCTGGGTGCCCTTGGCCGCCGCCTTGCGCACGATCCGCAGCTCGATGCCCGCCTTGCCGCCGGCCTTCTTCCCGTACTTCTCCCGCAGGCCGTCCAGGACCGTGCCGAGGGAGGGGTATTTGGCCGTCGTCAGCTCGCCGCCGTCCCGGTCCAGGGCCTTGATGGGGGGCGTCCCGGCCTCGCCGGTGACCAGGCGGTCCCCCTCGGTGAGGTCGGGGTGCACCACGGACGGCTGCCACCGCACGAGCGGCGCGCCGTCCTTGGCCCGGCGCACGACCGTCAGCTTCGACGCGTACGCCAGCGGCTTGCTCTTGCCCTGGTAGGACACCGTCGCCTTGACGGAGAAGGGGACGGAGGCGCCGGAGGGCGTGCCACGGGTCAGGGTCACGCCCGTGATGTGCGCGTCCTTGCTGTAGCCCGTCAGGGTCTGGGTCGCGGCGGACGAGTCGTCCGTGGCGGCCGCCGCCTTCGCCACGTCGCCCTTCTGCCAGGCGGTGAGGAACGCCGCGGCCGTCGTACGGACCTCGGACGCGGACGGTGGGCCGGTCTTCGCGGGCCTGAGGATGCCCTTGAACGCCTTGCCGTCGTCGGCCGCGGCACCACCGCTGAGCAGGCTGTAGGCGCCGACGGCCCCGACCACGCCGACGAGGGCGATCAGTCCTCCGATCACCAGCGGCTGATTCTTCTTGCGCTCGGCGACGCGCCTTCTCTTGCCCACAGCTCCCGATCCTCCGCAGTCCCCAGGTCCCCCGTTGCCCTCACGCTCCTCAACGAGAGCACCACACTAGAGTCCCGGGGTTACAGGGGTGACTTCAGCCGCCGGTTCGTAGCACAGCTGCGACGATAGGACCGGCCGCGTCGCCGCCGTGGCCGCCCTCCTGGGTCATGGCCGCCGCCGCGACATCGCCCCGGTAGCCGGTGAACCAGCTGTTGGACTTCGTCTGGCCGTCGACCTCCGCGGACCCGGTCTTCGCCCCTATGTCGCCACCGAGCCCCGCCATGACCTGCGCGGCCGTGCCCTGGGTCGCCGTCAGCCGCATCATGGCCCTCAACTGGGCGACGGTGTTGGCGGGCAGGCCCCTGGCCTGGGCCAGTTGACGGCCGTCGAGCTTCGGCGAGACCAGGTAGGGCTGCCGGAACGCGCCGGTGGTGGCGGTCGCTGTGACCGACGCCATGTTCAGCGGGCTCATCTGGACCTGGCCCTGGCCGATCAGGTTGGCCGCGGTGTCCGGGCCGCCGGAGGCGGGCACCGACCCGTCGAAGGAGACGATGCCGGTCTTCCAGTTGTTGCGCCCGAGCCCGAAGCGGTCCTCGGCCTCGCGGGTGAGCGAGTCGACCTTCACCTCGTCCGCGTACTTCACGAACGCCGTGTTGCACGACCGCATGAAGCTGTTGGCGAGCGTGGCCTGCTCGTTGGGGAGGAGGCCCTTGAGGTTGTGGAAGGTCTGGCTCTGCCAGACGGCCGAGTCGGGACAGGGCGCCGGACCGTTCATGCTGGTGATGCCGTTGTCGATGAGCGTCGCCGCGCTGATGACCTTCATCGTGGAACCCGGCGCGAGCCGCCCTTCGAAGGCGGCGTTGAACCCGTCGTGCCGGTGGTTGGCGACCGCGAGCACCTCGCCGGTGCTCGGCTTCACCGCCACCACCGAGGACTCCGCGTACTGCCGCACCGCACGTTCGGCCGCCGCCTGGGCGGTGGCGCTGATCGTGGTGTTCAGCTTGCCCGGGGTGCCCTTGGCCAGGGTCAGCAGGGTCTTGCCGGGTGTGTTCGCGTCGGCGCGCTCCACGGACAGTTCGATGCCCGGCTTGCCACCGGCCTTGTCGCCGTACTTCTCGCGCAGCGCGTCCAGAATGGGGCCGAGCGAGGGGTACTTGGCCCCGGTCAGCACCACGCCGTTGCGGTCCACCGCCTCGATCGGCGGAACCTTGGCCTCACCGGTGACGAGCGTGTCGCCCTGCTCCAGGTCGGGATGGACCACGGACGGCTGCCAGTCGACGAGCGCCCGCCCGGTGGTCTCCCCGCGTACGACCGTCAACTCGCTCTTGTAGTCGAGCGGTTTGGACTTCCCCGCGGAGGACACCGTCGCCTTCACCGAGAAGGGCACCGAGTCCCCGCTCGGCGTGCCCGCCGTGATGTGCGCCTTGGTGATGTGGGCGCTGGTGCCGTACGCGGTCAGCAGAACCTCCGCGGCCGCGGCGTTGTTCGTGAGCGAGGCCGCCGTGGCCGCGTCGCCCTTCGCCCAGGCGGCGAGGAACTTGGCACTCGCCTCCTTGACCTCGCTCGCGGACGGCGGCCCGGTCTTCACCGGTGCCGGGCCGCCGGCGTTGCTCGCGGTATTCGTGTGCAGCGCGTGCAGAACGTTGTATGCGCCGTACCCGGCGCCTCCCACCATGACCGCGAAAACCCCGCCGACGATGGCGGTCTTGACCCCCTTGCGCATGGCGCGTCGCCCCCTCCCCGTAGGTCTCGCACTGTAAGCGGCGGGAGGGGAAGTTGTGACCACCATGCATGATTGTTGTCCGAAGCGTGATCAGAGATGTGACTTGAACCCGGGTGTTCGGCCACATCTGTGAACACCGGGAGTCGACCGGCCCCGCGTTGTGTACTGGCGGGGGCGTGATCCAGGGCAAAGCGGCTGAAAGCCGCCTATCTGGGGTGATTCTCCGCCCGCACCGAGTGCCGAGGAGGCCGGTTCCGCGCTGCCCGTTCCGGTCGGGCTTACGCGGTCCCAACCCCGCAGGCGCGGGGCCAACCTCAGTCCGAGACGGACCAACCCCGCATCAGTGGGGGGTGCCGCCGGTTCCCGACGGCCAGACCACCAGAGCACAGCCCACCGACAACGGGAGGGCACTCAGCGGACGACGCCGCCGGCCTGGCGCTCATCGAGGGCGAGCGCGCCGGCATCCGCCGGGGCCTCGCGAGCCAGAGTTGAAGATGAGTACTTCTACTACGTCACGCTGCGCATCAGAAGTCCTCCTCCGTAGCGCGTTCGACAGTACGACCGCCGGACGCCGCAGGAGTCATCGCGGCTCGCGGGATCCCTTCGCGAGGGGGACCGTGGTCGGCGGCACGTCGGGTGCATGATGATCCAATGACTTCATGGCTGGGCGCCCGGAACACATGGTTGCTGGTACTGCTCTTGTGGGCGTTCGGACTGACAGCCGCCCTGATCGGAATTGCCTTCGACCGGGCCTTCCTTGAACACCCCCCTCTGAGGCCCTTCGCTTCTGACCTCCCTATGACGGTAGGCGGCACCTTCTGCGTCGCCGTCGCCGGCGCCGGGGGGTTGCGTCGTAGACGACGGCGGCGGGACCGATGATGTGGAGCCGGTTGCCGTACAGCGGCGAAGTACAGCGACCGGTACGACCGCGGTCGGCCATTCCTGCGCGTACGTGGCCGGCTGGCCGGCGCAGCAAACCTCAGCGACCGTCGCGCCCGTAGTTCGCATCGAGTGGCACCCTCCCACTCGGGCCGTCTCTGGGCCGTCGCTGCATGCGCGATCCGACGAGAAGCGACAGGGAAAGAGTCGGTTTGCTGCTGGCCGGCAGGCGAAGGAGGCTTGAGTCTCCCGTAGGGGGAGGCGCAAGGCTGGGGGGCATGGACGGCGACACGCTCTACTCGATCGGTGACCTGGCTCGGCGGACCGGGTTGACCGTCAAGACCATTCGGTTCTATTCCGATCGCGGAATCGTGGCGCCGACTGATCGCAGCCTGGCCGGCTACCGCCTCTACGACATCGAAGCTGTCGCACGCCTGGACTTCGTGCGCACGTTGCGCGACCTGGGACTGGACCTTCCCACGATCCGGAAGGTCGTGGACCAGGAGCTCTCCCTCACCGAGGTCGCGGCAGCGCACGCCGAAGCCCTGGCGGTGCAGATCAGCACCCTGCGCCTGCGGCGCGCGGTGCTGACAGCGGTAGCCAAGCGCGGGGCCACCCCTGAGGAGACGGATCTCATGCACAGACTGGCCAAGCTCTCCGAGGACGAACGCCGACGTCTGATCGACGACTTCCTCGACGCCGTCTTCGGCGGTCTCGGCGCTGACCCCCACTTCGCCGGGGTCAGGCGCTCGATGACCCCCGAGCTGCCCGACAATCCCGAGTCCGAGCAGGTCCAGGCATGGGTGGAGTTGGCCGAACTGGCCCAGGACCCGGACTTCCGTGCCAGTGTGCGGCGGACGGCTGAGAACCATGCGGCCGAGCGCGCCGAAGGCGACACCGCGGTCCTGCACCGCGACCCCGTCGCAGCCGTCCGCAACCAGGTCCGTCCAGCCTTCATTGCCGGAATTGAACCGGCCTCGCCCCAGGCCGATCCGATCGTCGCGGCGCTGGCGGTTCACTACGCGCACGTCGTCGGCCGTCCCGACGACGTCGTACTTCGCCGCCGGCTGCTTGCCCTACTGGAGACCGCGAACGACCCCCGCAGGCAGCGGTACTTGGAGCTGCTCGCAGTGATCAACGGCTGGCCGGGCCCCGAGAACCTGTCTCCAGTACTCGACTGGTCCATCCAGGCTCTGCGTGCCCGCATCCCTGGATAGTTCGAACCGGGGTTTCCGCATCGCGGCGAACCCGCGTGCCGTGTTCTGTGCCGCTGGACGACGCATGGCCGTCACCGGAACCAACGGAATGGGCGGGCCGGGTTCATAGGCGCACGATGACCAGGGCGGTGTCGTCGGTGGCGTCACCGGGTGGAAGAAGGTCGCTGAGCACGGCGTCGGTGAGGGTCTCGGGGTCGTCTGCCCGGTGGCGGGTCAGGGAGTCGGCGAGCCGGGCGAGGCCGGTGTCGATGTCTTCGCGGCGGCGTTCGATGAGGCCGTCGGTGTAGAGCACGAGGACGGCGCCCTCGTGGAAGGCCGCGGCGGCCTGGACTCGGGGGGCGTGTTCAGGGCGGGCGCCCAGTGGGGGGTCGGTGGCCCGGTCCAGGAACTCGACGGTTCCGTCCCTCCGTAGGAGAGCCGGTGGGGGGTGGCCCGCGCTGCTGTAGGTGATGGTGTGGGTGCCCCAGTCGATGAATGTCGTGGTCACTGTGGTTCGAACTTCACTCGGCGCCTGACATGATCCCCGCTATGACCACGGATGGTGCTGCCGAAGCACTTGATCGACACGTGCGCCAGTTCTTCGCCGGCCACTCGGTGGGGGCGGCGCATTACGACCTGGGCAACGGGCTCCGCGGCATGGTCCGTGACCTGCGGATCCTCGAGGTCGGCCCTGGGCCACGTGGCAACTGCTGGACCTACGTCACCATCGGGTGCTGGGCGCGAGCCCACCATCAGGGACACGGCCTTGAGTTCATCATGACGGCGCCGGTCAGCGATCCGCGGTTTGCGGACGTGCTCGCCATGACGGCCTTCTATCACTGTGGCGGGCCGGAGCCTCATCTTCTTGATCTGGGTCACAGCCTGCCGATGGGGGAACCCTGGACGCCCGGATCGACCTGCGAGTATCTGCTTGTCAGCCTGCCCTACCTGCACGGGCCCGACCTTGAACGATGTGCCCTGCCAGACGGGCACGCCCGCTTGCTCTGGCTGCTACCGGTGACCGCATCCGAGATCGCGTTCCGCAGAAAGCACGGAACCGAGGCCCTGGAGCAACTCTTCGACGAAGCCGAGATCAACCCCGTTGATCCGCGCAGGCCCGCTGTCGTCTAGGTAAGGGAAGAGGAACGGCGTCGCCCCATGCCCAGTCGTGCCCGTTGCGTGCCCGGTCCGGCGGGAGGCAACGGGCACGCGGAGTCGGCCAGGGTGCCGGCGCCTGCGCTCTGGGTGCGGCGGAAGCAGCGGGGCTATGCGCTCCCACAGGTCATCGGAGACAAGATCGTCGGGCACTCCCACAGACCCTGCCTGCGAAGATCGCCGAACACCAGCCGACACACCGATCTCATTCTGAAACGATCAGTTAGACCATGGTCAGTTGGCGCCCAGGATTTGTATCCTCAGGGACTCGGTGCCGCGTCCAGGGGGACAAGCGGTCGACTTTTTGTTCTGGGTTATAGGTAGCTGTTTCTGTTTGCTCATGTGGGTCTTCTACGCGCACAAGCCGTGATCGCTCATGCTGGCATGCGGTTCATGAGCCGTACGCTGCTCGGTAAGTTGGAAGAACGCTCACTGCACGATCACTCCCGAAGGCCCGCGCCCGACCGCAAGTCTGCGACGGCAGGCAGGTGAGCGGACCCGCAGCTCAGCAGCCATCCGCGTACGCACTCTTCCAAACCAGGGCTCGCGTTCACGGCTCGTGACAAACTCCGGCGCATGAAACTAGACCAGGCGCTTGTAGACGCGGCTGTAGAACTCATGAACCAACGTTGGCCCACGGGTGAACCTGGCGGGGCAGCCGCTGTGCGGCTCGCTGACGGTGGCATCCTGACCAGCGTCGGTCTCGACAACATGAACGCCTCGGTCGCACTCTGCCAGGAGACCGGTGCGTTCATCCAGGCCTACACCCAGCACCGAACCGTCACCGCCTCCGTCTGCGTCTGCCGTGACTTGGAGCGCGGCAGGATTCTGATCTTGCCGCCCTGTGGCGTCTGCCAGGAACGGCTCGCGCTCTGGGGGCCGTCAGTCGAAGTCGCCGTCCCGCGGGAAAACGACCCAACCCGTTGGGAGGCGCGCACCCTTGCGGAAGTGAACCCCTACTACTGGGGCCTGCAGTTCGCCGAGGGGCAGTGGCCTTCCCAGGCACAGCACTCCGAGTGACCGCGCCCATGGCGGTACAGCACCGCAGTACAGCAACCCCAAGCAACCGAGCCCGCTCAGTAGCGCCTTCGAAGAGCCGCGCCAGGACCGGTATGACCGCCAACAGCCGCTCTGCATGGAGCTACGGATCAGAAGGTGCCCGTGCCCCATCCGTGCCCGATCACACGGGGAACCGCGGGGAATCACGGTGTCGAGCGGGCACCGCACAACGCGACGGCCCCTGACCGTATCGCCTGATCAGGGGCCGCTCACCTGCGCGGTGGGTGTGGGATTTGAACCCACGGTGACTCGCACCACGACGGTTTTCAAGACCGTTGATCCTGCTCGCCGCTCGATGGTGCGGCAACACCTCATCAGCACGCACGACAAACGGGGTTTATCCGGTCGACAGTTCGCTCACCTGCACAGTCGAGACGGCGACCGGCAGTTGATCTGGTCACTGATCGCAGGAAATCTCAATCAACCATTCCGGCGTATAGCACTTAGCGAACGACCACTTCCGATCCGAGTAGCGGTCGTCCGTACTGTCGGTGTACACCTCAAGCCTGCCTTGCGCCGTCAAACGGTAGTACTCGCGAATCGGATCACCCTCCTTAGTAGGATAAGTCACCTTCAGTTCTGCGCTCTTGCCGCTCTTGAGGGCTCCTCGGAGGCAGGCGATTTCCCGCACCGCCTTCTTCTTTACTTCTTCGCCCTGGACCAAGCTCACGTCGCCACAACTTGAAAACTCAGCTCTGGACGCCCAACGTTCCTTGACCGGATCGCCCGACATGCCACAACCGGCAGCCAGCAAGGACGTAGCCGCTACCGCGATGAGCCACGGGCGGACCGAAACAGCCGCCACACAGCGACGACGAGCGTTGCTCTGACGCGTAAATAGCAGCAGGTCAGGGCGGGTGTGGGCAGGGGTGGGTGCCCGGTGGCCGTTGGGGGCTGCCGGGTGTGCGGGTCTGCCGGT
>NZ_JBEYXD010000075.1:0-39542 GCF_040644975.1 Streptomyces sp. NPDC046900
GGACCATGGCACGCCGATCCGGATCGGGGTGAACGCGGGGTCGCTGGACCGTCGGCTGCTGCAGAAGTACGGCAAGGCGACGCCGGAGGCGCTGGTGGAGTCGGCGCTGTGGGAGGCGTCGCTGTTCGAGGAGCACGACTTCCGGGACATCAAGATCTCGGTCAAGCACAACGACCCGGTTGTGATGATCGAGGCCTACCGGCAGCTGGCGGAGCAGTGCGAGTACCCGCTGCATCTGGGTGTCACGGAGGCGGGTCCCGCTTTCCAGGGCACGATCAAGTCGGCGGTGGCCTTCGGTGCGCTGCTCTCGCTGGGCATCGGGGACACCATCCGGGTGTCTCTGTCGGCTCCTCCGGTGGAGGAGGTCAAGGTGGGCACCCAGATCCTGGAGTCGCTGGGGCTGCGCGAGCGTGGTCTGGAGATCGTGTCCTGCCCGTCCTGCGGTCGTGCGCAGGTGGATGTGTACAAGCTGGCCGAGGAGGTCACGGCGGGCCTGACGGGGATGGAGGTCCCGCTGCGGGTGGCGGTCATGGGGTGTGTCGTCAACGGTCCGGGTGAGGCCCGGGAGGCGGATCTGGGTGTCGCCTCCGGTAACGGCAAGGGCCAGATCTTCGTCAAGGGCGAGGTCATCAAGACCGTGCCGGAGTCGAAGATCGTGGAGACGCTCATCGAAGAGGCGATGAAGCTCGCCGAGCAGATGGAGAAGGACGGCGCGGCGTCCGGCGGCCCGACCGTCACCACTCCGGGAGCGCCCGGCACCACCGTCGCTTGACCGGAGTAATCAGCGAGTGAGCCGAAGGAACGCGACGGTGCCGGGAAGGCGACCGTGCACAGGCCCGGCGAAAGAGGGCCGGGCACGGCCGCCTTGCCCGTACCGGCTGCGCCGCTCCGGAGGTGAACCGAGCTCTTGAGAACAGGGGAGGCCTGAGCGTGACGATTCTGGAGAACATCCGGGGACCACGGGACCTGAAGGCGCTGTCCGAGGCGGAGCTGAGCCGACTGGCCGAGGAGATCAGGGAGTTCCTGATCCACGCCGTGGCCAGGACGGGTGGTCACCTGGGGCCCAATCTGGGGGTGGTGGAGCTCGCCATCGCGCTCCACCGGGCCTTCGAGTCCCCGGTCGACCGCATCCTGTGGGACACCGGTCATCAGAGCTATGTGCACAAGCTCCTGACAGGGCGTCAGGATTTCTCCAAACTGCGCGGCAAAGGTGGCCTGTCCGGCTATCCGTCGCGTGAGGAGTCCGAGCACGACATCATCGAGAACAGTCACGCCTCCACCGCGCTCGGCTGGGCCGACGGTCTCGCCAAGGCCCGCCACGTGCAGGGGGAGAAGGGCCATGTCGTCGCGGTCATCGGCGACGGCGCACTCACCGGTGGCATGGCGTGGGAGGCGCTCAACAACATCGCCGCCGCCAAGGACCGTCCGCTGATCATCGTCGTCAACGACAACGAGCGCTCGTACGCGCCGACCATAGGAGGCCTCGCCAACCACCTGGCCACCCTGCGCACGACGGACGGTTACGAACAGGTCCTGGCCTGGGGCAAGGACATGCTCCAGCGCACACCCGTGGTCGGCAACACCGTCTACGAGGCACTGCACGGCGCCAAGAAGGGCTTCAAGGACGCGTTCGCGCCGCAGGGTCTGTTCGAGGACCTGGGCCTGAAGTACGTCGGCCCGATCGACGGACACGACATCCGGGCCGTCGAGTCGGCGCTGCGCCGCGCCAAACGCTTCCACGGGCCCGTGCTGATCCACTGCCTCACCGAGAAGGGCCGCGGCTACGAGCCCGCGCTCGCCCACGAGGAGGACCACTTCCACACCGTCGGCGTGATGGACCCGCTGACCTGCGAGCCCCTGGCGCCGTCGGACGGCCCGTCCTGGACGTCGGTGTTCGGCGACGAGATCGTCAGGATCGGCGAGGAGCGCGAGGACGTCGTGGCGATCACGGCGGCCATGCTGCACCCGGTGGGCCTGGCCAAGTTCGCGGAGCGCTTCCCCGAACGGGTGTGGGACGTGGGGATCGCCGAGCAGCACGCGGTCGTCTCCGCGGCCGGTCTGGCGACCGGGGGGCTGCACCCTGTGGTCGCCGTCTACGCCACGTTCCTCAACCGTGCCTTCGACCAGCTCCTCATGGACGTCGCCCTGCACCGCTGCGGGGTCACGTTCGTCCTGGACCGGGCCGGGGTCACGGGTGTCGACGGAGCGTCCCACAACGGGATGTGGGACATGTCGGTCCTGCAGGTCGTGCCCGGCCTCAGGATCGCCGCACCGCGCGACGCCGACCAGTTGCGGGCGCAGCTGCGGGAGGCGGTGGCGGTGGACGACGCGCCGACCCTGATCCGCTTCCCGAAGGAGTCCGCCGGCCCCGCGGTCCCGGCGGTCGACCGCGTGGGCGGACTCGACGTCCTGCACCGCGCGGACCGGCCCGAGGTGCTGATGGTCGCCGTCGGCGTCATGGCGTCCGTCTGCCTCCAGGCCGCCGACCTGCTGGACGCTCGCGGCATCGGCTGCACGGTCGTCGACCCGCGCTGGGTCAAACCCGTCGACCCCGCGCTGCCGGGCCTCGCCGCCGAGCACCGGCTCGTCGCGGTCGTGGAGGACAACAGCAGGGCCGCCGGCGTCGGCTCGGCGGTCGTGCTGGCGCTCGGCGACGCCGACATCGACGTCCCCGTACGGCAGTTCGGGATTCCGGAGCAGTTCCTCGCGCACGCCAAGCGGAGCGAGGTGCTCGCCGACATCGGGCTCACGCCCGTCGAGGTCGCGGGGCGGATCAGCGCCTGCCTGACCGCCAAGGATGAGCTCGCCAAGGAGAAACACGCATGACCACCCCTCCCCGGAACCGGGAGTTCGACCTCGGCGCGCTCCTGGCCGAGCGCGGAGCCGAGCGCTACGAGCTGCACGCCAGGTACCTCAACCACCAGCTCCCGCGCATGCTCCACACCATCGGCTTCGACAAGGTCTACGAGCGGGCCGAGGGCGCCCATTTCTGGGACGCGGACGGCGCCGACTACCTGGACATGCTCGCCGGCTTCGGCGTGATGGGTCTGGGGCGCCACCATCCCGTGGTCCGCAAGGCCCTGCACGACGTCCTGGACGCCCAGCTCGCCGACCTCACCCGCTTCGACTGCCAGCCGCTGCCCGGGCTGCTGGCGGAGAAGCTGCTCAGCCACAGCCCCCATCTGGACAGGGTCTTCTTCGGCAACAGCGGCACGGAGGCGGTCGAGACCGCGCTGAAGTTCGCCCGCTTCGCCACGGGAAAGCCGCGGATCCTGTACTGCGAGCACGCCTTCCACGGCCTGACCACCGGATCGCTGTCCGTGAACGGTGAAGACGGCTTCCGCGACGGGTTCTCCCCGCTGCTGCCCGACACGGCGGTCCCGCTCGGCGATCTCGAGGCCCTGGCCCGGGAACTGAGGAAGGGGGACGTGGCGGGCCTCATCGTCGAGCCGATCCAGGGCAAGGGCGTCCACGAGGCACCGCCGGGCTATCTGGCGGCGGCCCAGGAGCTGCTGCACCGTCACAAGGCGCTGCTGATCGCGGACGAGGTGCAGACCGGGCTCGGCCGGACCGGGGACTTCTACGCCTACCAGCACGAGAGCGGCGTCGAACCGGACCTGGTGTGCGTGGCGAAGGCGCTCTCCGGCGGCTATGTGCCGGTCGGCGCCACCCTCGGCAAGGAGTGGATCTTCAAGAAGGTCTACTCGTCCATGGACCGGGTGCTTGTGCACTCGGCGAGTTTCGGGTCCAACGCGCAAGCGATGGCGGCCGGGCTCGCCGTCCTGTCCGTCATGGAGAACGAGCAGACCGTCGCGCACGTGCGTGCCGTCGGGGAGCAGCTCAAGTCCCGCCTTGCGGCGCTGGTCGACAAGTACGAGCTGCTCAGCGACGTGCGCGGCCGGGGCCTGATGATCGGCATCGAGTTCGGCAGGCCCAGCTCGCTGAAGCTGCGCGGCCGGTGGTCCATGCTCCAGGCCGCTCGCAAGGGTCTGTTCGCACAGATGGTGGTCGTCCCGCTGCTGCAACGGCACCGCATCCTCACCCAGGTCTCCGGGGACCACCTCGAGGTGATCAAGCTGATCCCGCCGCTGATCATCGGCGAAGAGGACGTCGACCGGTTCGTGGAGGCCTTCACCGCGGTCATGGACGATGCCCACAGCGGCAGCGGACTCATGTGGGACTTCGGCAAGACACTGATCAAGCAGGCGGTGGCCAACCGCTAGCCGCATCCCGGGGGGCTTTGCCTCTGAGGCAAGAAATTTGCCGCGGAGGCAAAGCTGCGGCTGAATGGAGAGCATGAGCTCTCCCGAGAACGAGTCCGGGAACGGCGTGGACCTGCCCGCCGTCGCGCCGCAGCTGCGTGCGCTGCGCCGCCGTGCCTCGCTCACCCTGGAGGCCGCGGCCCGTTCCGCCGGGCTCTCGCCCGCACATCTGTCCCGGCTCGAGACCGGGCAGCGCCAGCCCTCGCTGCCGATGCTGCTCGCACTCGCCCGTATCTACGGTACGACTGTCTCCGAACTGCTGGGGGAGACCGTCGCCGATCCCGACGCGGTCGTCCGCGCCCCCGACATGGAGCCGACGCGGGCGGGCGGCTGGACCTACTGGCAGGCCGGCGCGCCGGGCCGCTGTATGCAGGCCCTGCGCGTCCACGTCCCGTACGGCACCCAGGGCGACCTCGTGCGTGTCCATCCCGGTGAGGAGTGGCTGTACGTCCTGAGCGGGCGGCTGCGGCTGCGCCTCGGCGACACGATGCACGTGCTCGGGCCCGGCGACAGCGCGCACTTCGACTCCCTGACCCCGCACCGCCTCGATGCCGCCGACCAGGGCGGCACCGAGCTGCTCTTCGTCCACACCCTGCTGCAGAGCCCGGTCTCGGTGCTCTGCCTCGGACCCACCCCAGGAGAAACACTGTGACAGAGCAACCGGAGACCCGCCCCCAGCGCAGGTCCATGGAGGAGAAGTTCCCCCGTGCCCTGTGGATCCGGCTGATCGTCTACATCGCCGTCGGCCATCTCTTCGCAGGCTTCATCTTTCTGCTGTTCGAGGTCGGCGCGAAGTAGGCGGGGTCGCGCAGCGGGGAGCGGAAGCGGCTCAGTCCAGCAGCCGGGCGCGCAGCCGCTCCCGCACCGCGGGGGTGATCCCGAGGCCCCGCTCCACGTAGACGTCGACGCCGCCCCAGGTCTCCTCGACGGTCTCGATCGCGGCCGCCAGATACTCGGCGCGCGCGTCGAACAGAGGGCTGAGCAGCTCCATCACCTCGGGGGAGTACGTGTCGGGCGAGGAACCGTTGCGGTGCACCTTGTACCGGCGGTGCTTCGCGTTGGACTCCAGGTAGTCCGCGACGATCGCCTCGCGCTCGACCCCGAGGGCCAGCAGCGTGACCGCGATCGACAGGCCCGCGCGGTCCTTGCCGGCGGCGCAGTGCATGAGGGCGGGCACGCTGTCCTCGGCGAGCGCGCGCAGCACTTGGGAGTGCTCGGCCGTGCGCTCCTTGATGATCGTGCGGTACGAGACGATCATGCGGTTGGCCGCCTTGCCGTCGTCGAGGAGCGCGCGCAACTGATCCAGATCGCCGTCGCGGACCATCTTCCAGAACTCGGCACCGTCCGCCGGGTCGGTCAGCGGAAGGTTGATGTTGCGCACCCCCGCCAGTTCGACGTCCGGCCCTTCCAGCTTCTGGTCCGCCGCGTTGCGGAAGTCGAAGATCGTGTGCAGTCCGAGCGAGGAGAGGAACGCCGCGTCCTGCTCCGTCGCATGCGCGAGGTGACCGCTGCGGAAGAGCACTCCGTGCCGCACACGCCGCCCGTCCACGGTGGGCAGACCGCCCACATCACGAAAGTTGCGCACCCCGGTCAGCTCGGGCTCGGTAGACGGGACCTGCTGCGTCACGGGGGCTCCTCCCATCCGTCCGCCGGCGCTGTTCGCCGACGGGGCGCGCTTCGACGATACGACATAGGTTTATCGGGCAATCGTCGGAGGCCGGACGCCGGGCTGAACCTGCGCCGACCCCGCGTGGGACCCTCGCTCGACGTGCCCTGGGCGTTGCCCACGAGGCATGCCACCCCCGATGATGTTGAGGTCTGATCGTACCTGTTCGGATCTGTGGGGGGTCTTATGTTGGAGATCAGCGCCGACCGTCGTACCTGGCTGCTGTCCGGGCCCGGAAGCAGTTACGCGCTGCGGCTCACCGACGGCGGCGAGCTGCTGCACCTGCACTGGGGCCCGCGGATCGCGCTCCCCGACGCCGAGGCGCTCGCGGCCCTGCCCGAGCCCCGGTACTGGCCCTTCGAGTCCCCGCTCGACGGCCGCGAGGAGTACCCGGTGGAGGGCGGCCCCCGCTTTGTGCGCCCCGCCCTCTCCGCCCGCACACAGGAGCGCCGCGGCACCGAGTGGACCTTCGAGACGGCCGAGGCCGACGGCGACGAACTGCGGCTGCGGTTCAGGGACGCCGGGCTTCTGATCACGCTCCACTACCGGATGCGTGCGGATGTCGTGGAGCGCTGGGTGACGCTCGCCAACGACGGTCCCGGGCCCGTCGAGCTCCTCCGCGCCGACTCCGCCGCCTGGACCCTGCCCGAGCGCGACGGCTGGCGTCTGTCCCAGCTGCACGGCCGCTGGGCGGCCGAGTCCAGGCTCGCGCGGTCCGCCCTCACCTACGGCGAGAAGGTCATCGGCAGCCGCCGCGGCCACACGGGGCACCAGCACCTCCCCTGGGTCGCCCTCGACACGGACGCGACCGAGGAGCGCGGCGAGGTCTACGGCTGTGCGCTCGGCTGGTCGGGCAGCTGGCGGATCGCGGTGGCCCAGCTGCCGGACGCCCGTGTGCAGATCACCGGCGGGGCGGGGTCCGACGACTCCGGCCTGCTGCGCCTGGCGGCGGGGCAGACGTTCACGACGCCCGTCTTCGCGGGGCTGTGGACCGACGGCGGATTCGGGGAGGCGAGCCGCGCCTGGCACGCGTATCAGCGGGCCCATGTCATACCGGACGCGGACCGGGACCGCCCCGTGCTCTACAACTCCTGGGAGGCCACCGAGTTCGACATCTCCGAGGAGCAGCAGGAGGCGCTCGCGCGGCGGGCGGCGGAGATCGGGGTCGAGTTGTTCGTGGTCGACGACGGCTGGTTCGGAGAGCGCACCAGCGACCGCGCCGGGCTCGGGGACTGGCGGCCCAACCCCGACCGGTTCCCTTCCGGCCTCAAGCCGCTCGCCGACTATGTGCACTCCCTCGGAATGCAGTTCGGGATCTGGGTCGAGCCCGAGATGGTCAACCCGGACAGCGACCTCTACCGGGCCCACCCCGACTGGGTGCAGTACCAGCCCCGGCGGAAGCGGACGGAATTCCGCAACCAGCTCGTACTGAACCTCGCCCGCGAGGACGTCCAGGAGTACCTGTGGGAGCAGCTGGACGCACTTCTCTCCAGCGCCCCGGTCGACTACGTGAAGTGGGACTTCAACCGCTGCTTCACCGATGCCGGCTGGCCCGGCGAGGCGTATCCGCAGCGGCTCTGGGTGGACCACGTACGGGCCCTGTACGCACTGCTGGACCGGCTGCGGGCCGCGCACCCCGGCGTCGCCTTCGAGTCCTGCTCGGGCGGTGGCGGGCGCATCGACCTCGGAGTCATGAGCCGCACGGACCAGGTGTGGACCTCGGACAACACCGACCCGCTGGACCGGCTCGCCATTCAGTACGGCTTCAGCCAGATCCATCCGGCCCGGGTCATGGCCGCCTGGGTCACCGACAGTCCGAACACCCAGCTCAACGGGCGGGTCAGCTCGCTGCGCTTCCGGTTCGTGAGTGCCATGGCCGGGGTCCTCGGTGTCGGTGGGGACCTGACGAAGTGGACCGAGGAGGAGCTGGCGGAGTCCCGGGACTGGGTCGGTCTCTACAAGGAGATCCGCCCGGTGGTCCAGCGCGGTGACCTCTACCGGCTGCGGCCGCCGGCCGGCGGGCTGAGCGCGGTCCAGTACGTGCTCGGCGACGAGACGGTGATCCTCGCCTGGCTCCAGGCGCAGCACTACGGGGAGCCCGTCGCCCCGCTGCGGCTGCGCGGGCTCGACCCGACGGCGACGTATGAATGCTGCGAAACGGGCGAAGTGCACCGTGGTGCCGTGCTGTTGCATCACGGTTTGCCGACCGGGCTGCACGGTGACTTCGATGCGACGGTCGTCCGGCTGCGTCGCATCTGAGAGTTCTGCCCGAATTGGAGCCCTCGTTCTAGCTCGCCCTGGAATGAGGGCTCCTGGGTAAACGGTATGTGAGCAGCGCACTTCGAGATCTGTACGACCCCGGACTACGGCTCCGACGTGAGCGTCGGCTGACGGGCCAGGCTCCTGCTCCAGTGGCAGATCTGAACACCGCTGCTCAGAGGGTTATTCCGGATCGGCCCACACTTCGTGAGTGGTTTATCTCACCGCCCGTCAACCCTTCCCTACGGTCGCGTAGCTCACATCCCAAGGTGAATCATGGGCCGACGTGGCAGACGATTCGAAGAATGACGGCGGATCAGTGATCGGGTCGTACGTGGCGGTGGGGGACAGCTTCACCGAGGGCGTCGGCGACCCCGGCCCCGACGGACAGTTCGTCGGCTGGGCCGACCGGTTCGCGGTGCTCCTCGCCGACCGGCGGCCCGAGAACGACTTCAACTACACGAACCTCGCCGTGCGCGGCAAACTGCTCGACCAGATCGTGGCGGACCAGGTTCCGAAGGTCCTCGAACTCGCCCCGGACCTGGTCTCGTTCTGCGCCGGCGGCAACGACATCATCCGGCCGGGCACCGACCCCGACGACGTCGCCGAGCGCTTCGAGCGCGCCGTCGCCGAGCTCACCTCCGCGGTCGGCACGGTCATGGTGACGACCGGCTTCGACACCCGCGGCGTGCCCGTGCTCAGGCACCTGCGCGGCAAGATCGCCACGTACAACGGGCATGTCCGGGCGATCGCCGACCGGTACGGCTGCCCGGTCCTCGACCTCTGGTCGCTGCGGACCGTGCAGGACCGGCGGGCCTGGGACGGGGACCGTCTCCACCTCTCGCCCGAGGGTCACACCCGCGTCGCCCTGCGGGCGGGCCAGGTGCTCGGCCTGGAGGTGCCGGCCGACCCGGACCAGCCGTGGCCGCCGCTGCCGCCGCGGGGGACCTTGGACGTGCGGCGCGACGACATCCACTGGGCGCGCGAGTACCTGGTCCCGTGGATCGGGCGCCGGTTGCGCGGCGAGTCCTCCGGCGACCGCGTCGTGGCGAAGGGCACGCTGTCGCCCGACGACATCAAGATGCGCATCGCGAAGGCGGTCTGACCGCCGCGTCGGACACGGCCCGGGCCCTGTGCCCGGGCCTTCGACTTTGCCGGGGCGCGGTGCGGCCCATGTGTGAGGGCCCGCGGCTCTGTGGGCGTGCTGCGGCGCCGGCCATGTGCCCGGACCCCGAGTCTCAGAGGGTGTCGTACGGCCCAGCGGCGCCTGGCTGTGCCGGCCCGCTCTCTTCCAGCGCGTGGACGTCAGGCCGTCGCCGAGGTCAACGCCGTGCGTTCCAGCCCCAGTTCACGGGCGAGCGCGTCGTCCACCCACCCCTGGGCCCGGGCCCGCGGCACGGTCCCCTCGTACGTCGTCATCTGCACGGCGAGCCCGTCGAGCAGCGCGGTCAGCCGCAACGCGGTGCCCGCCGGGTCGGGGCAGTGGAACTCGCCCGCGGCCACCCCCTCCGCCACGACCTCGGTGATCGCGGCCTTCCACTGGCGATCGAGGTCCCGCGTGACCTCTCGCAGCGCGGGCTCGCGGAGAGCCGCGGCCCAGCCCTCGATCCACAGCCGCCAGCCCTTGGCCTGACCGGTCGGCGCGTACCAGCGCACCGCGGACCTGAGGCGCCGCAGCGCAGTTGTACGGCGGCCGAGCAGCTTGCGCAGATGCCCGAGGTCGCCCTCGGCGGCGTACGCGAACGCCTCCGCGACGAGCTTCTCCTTCGTCGAGAAGTGGTACAGCACCAGCGCGTTGCTCACCCCGAGGGCCGAGGCCACATCGGCGATCCGCACCGCCGCAACGCCCCGCTCCTCGATCTGCTCGACGGCGGCCCGCAGCAGTTCCTCACGCCGCTGGGCCACGCTCAACCGCACCCTCGTCACACGCCAACACTACGTCACCGATACCAGCCGAACCGCTCCGCGATCACCGGCAGCCGGTCCGCCACAAGGGCGTGGGCGGCAGCCCGGGGACTCGTCCCGTCGGTCTCCGCCCTGTCCAGCACCAGGCCGACCAGGGCACGCATGGAGCGCCGTGTGTACGCGAACGCCTCCGGCGCCTCGGCTCCTATGTCGCCGAACAAGGTCCACCACCACCAGGCGTTCGTACCGGAGTTGACCACCACGTCCGGCAGCACGGTCACCCCGCGTGCGGTGAGCAGTTCCTCCGCCTCGGGCAGCACCGGCATGTTGGCCGCCTCCACGATCCATCGCGCGTGGATCCGCGCCTGGTTCCCGGTGTCGACGGCATACGAGACCGCCGCGGGCACCAGCACCTCGGCCTCGGCGGCGAGCCAGGCGTCGCCGGGCAGTTCACGGTCGGCCGGGCGCAGCGCGCCGCGGTCCACCGCTCCGTACGCGTCGCGCGCGGCGAGCAGCGCCTCGACGTCGAGCCCGTCCGGGTTGGCGATGGTGCCCTTGACGTCGGCGACGGCGACGACCGTCAGGCCCGCGCGGGCCAGGAAGCGCGCCGTGGCGCCGCCCATGGTGCCGAATCCCTGCACGGCCACGCGCGTTCCCGCATACGGAGTTCCGGCCCGGTCCAGGGCGGTCAGCACTGATTCGGCGACCCCGCACCCGCCGACCAGCGCGTCGAGTCCGACGCCGTCCACCTCCACGGCGAAGGCGTCCGCGAGCCGCTTGCGGGCCGCCGCCTCGTCGTCGAGAAGCGGATAGACGGCCTGGATCGAGGACACAAGTCCCGCTTCGGCGGCCGCGCGGTCCACCAGGTCCTGGGTGAGCCCGAGGTCCTCACCGGTGGTCCAGAACGACTCGATGTACGGCCGCATGGCCCGCAGGTAGCGCACCAGGACGTCGTACGCCTCCGGGGCCCGGGGGTCGCAGTCGATACCGCCCTTGGCGCCGCCCAGCGGGACGTACCGGGCCTTCGGGTCGTAGTGCAGCGCCTCCTTCATGCTCATGCCGCGTGCGAGCCCGGCCACCTCGTCCAGCGTGCAGCCGGGCCGCATCCGCAGCCCGCCGCTGGCGACGCCCCTGACGAGGCGGTCGACGACGAGATAGCCCCGTCGGCCGGTGACATGGTCGGTCCAGACGAGCGTCATGAGGGGAGCGCCCCGATCGGTGGTCATGCGCCCACTGTACTGAACCGCCGTTCAGTTGCCTGCATGCCTTCGGTAGCGGGAGGGCCCGTCTCGAAGCGCGGACCGGCCCGGCGCTCGGCGCGTTCCCGGGACCGAGGACCTTGCCACACCGCTGCGTGCCGCGGAAGGAGAGCGAGCCTCGCGGGGCGGAGCGAGCCGACGGGCCAGGAGGCGCCTCCGGTACGGCGGACCCGGCGCCCCGTGGAGGTGACGACCAGACCTGTACGGCGCCCCGTGCCGGGGCATCGCGGTGTGACACGGCCGACCCGGTGATGTCAGAGGGGCCGACCATAATGGAACCCCTCACCGATTCCCTGGAGGTCCCGTGACCGGTTCCCGTTCCCTGAGCTCGGGGCTGCGCGCGCTGCGGCCCGTCGCCTTCGGCGCGGATCCGAGCGGGGAGCGCCTGGCGCGCATCCGCAGATCGCCGCACTTCGCGGACGGCGCCTTCGTGAACCCGGAGGGCACCAGGACGCGGCCCTCGGGCGGCTCCGCGTTCGAGCTTGCGAAGTCCTACTTCCGCAAGGACGACCGCGTCCGCCGTGCCCCGGCCGGCACCGTGCCGGTGCACCCGACGACGTACGCCGATCTGGCCCGCCCCCCGGCGACCGGGCTGCGGCTGACCTGGATGGGGCACTCCAGCGTGCTTGCCGAGATCGACGGGCACCGGGTCCTGTTCGACCCGGTCTGGGGCGAGCGCTGCTCCCCCTTCGACTTCGCAGGCCCCAAGCGGCTGCACCCGGTGCCCCTGCCGCTCGCCGCGCTCGGGCCGGTCGACGTCGTGGTCATCTCCCACGACCACTACGACCACCTCGACCTGCCCACCATCAAGGCCCTCGCCGGCACGGACACCGTGTTCGCGATACCCCTCGGCGTCGGCGCCCACTTGGAGCGCTGGGGCGTGTCGGCCGACCGGCTGCGCGAACTGGACTGGCACGAGTCGACGAAGGTCGGAGGCATCACCCTGACCGCCACCCCGGCCCGGCACTTCTGTGGCCGCGGTCTGCGCAACACCCAGCACACGCTGTGGGCGTCCTGGTCGGTGGCCGGCGACGAGCACCGGATCTACCACAGCGGCGACACCGGATACTTCGAGGGCTTCAAGGACATCGGAGCCGAGCACGGCCCGTTCGACGCCACGATGATCCAGATCGGCGCCTATTCCGAGTTCTGGCCCGACATCCACATGACCCCCGAGGAGGGCATGAGGGCCCACCTCGACCTCCAGGGCGGGCGGCCGGGGGGCGTGATGATGCCCATCCACTGGGCCACGTTCAACCTGGCGCTGCACCCCTGGGCCGAGCCCGGCGAGTGGACGAAGGACGCGGGCGAGGAAGTGGGACAAGCCGTGGCGTTGCCCAGGCCCGGGGAACCCTTCGAGCCGTCGAAGAACCCCCCTGCGGACCCGTGGTGGCGCGCGGTGTCCACGCCGTTCGAACGGCCGTGGCGCCGAGTCGAGAGGCCGGAAGCCTCGCCGGTCGCCGAGGGTGATCTCGACCTCGCGGGCGACCGCTGACACCGGAGCCGGACGAAGAGCAGAACCGCGGAGCGGGCTCGGCGGTCGGTGACGTCCGGGCCCGCGCGTGGCCGCGGGGCGAGGGCTGCCACCATGCCCTTGTGCGGACAGAACCCGGCGATCGCGGCGGGGCCTGCGGTGCGCTTGATCGGTCTGGTTCCACTGAGAACCTGTGTCACAGTAGAAAGGACGTGAGGGGGAGGCGAGCGCAGAAGACAGGGGACGAGAGCCTGTCATGTCCATACATCCGGGTCACCACAGCTCGGACACAGAACGTCCCGGCGTCGTCGACCGACGGCGCGACGAGTACGAGGTTCTGTTCGGGCAAGCGCCGGTGATCTTTGCTGCACTGGGCGGCCCGAGACACCTGCTGGAAGCGGCGAACTCGGCGTTCTCGGAGGTCGTGGGGCCTGAACGCGTGCGCATCGGCGCGCCGATAGGGGAGCTCATTCCGGAAGTGGCTGCGCAGGGCCTCCTGGAACGGCTCGACGCCGTCCACCGCACCGGCCGGGCGTACCGGGCCCGGGGCGTGCGGCTCCTGCTCGGCTGTCCGGGCAAGCAGCGGGAGCGCTTCTTCGACTTCACCTATGAACCCCGCCGGGACGCGGCGGGCCAGGTCGACGGGATAGTGGTGATCGCCGTCGAGACCACGGGGTACCACCACGAGCGTCTCCTGGCCGCCGAGCAACGCGCGCTGCTGGAGCAGATCGCACGCGACGCACCGCTGGACGAGACTCTGGGCGGGATGGCCAAGGTGATCGAGGAGTTCTCACCCGGCACGATCGTCTCGGTGCAGCTTCTCGATCCCGATGGACGGCGCCTCCGGCACGGCAGCGCCCCGTGCCTGCCCGACTTCTACAACCAGGGGATCGACGGAGCGCTCATCGGCGAGGGCGTCGGCTCGTGCGGCACGGCCGCCCACCGGCGGGAGCCGGTGATCGTCACCGACATCGCCACCGATCCTCTCTGGAAGGACTACCGCGATCTGGCCCGGCGGGCCGGAGTCGCGGCGTGCTGGTCCACACCGATCCAGGACGCGGGCGGCCGACTGCTGGGCACTTTCGCGATGTACCACCGCACTCCGAGGGCTCCCGAGGAGAACGACCTGGCACTCAGCGCCGCATTCGTCCGCATCACCGCGCTGGCCATCGAACGGCATCGCGCGGTGGAGGCGAGCCACGCAGCCCAGAAGCGCGAGAAGGTGGCCCATGAGGACCTGGCCTTCGTGCTGGAAGCCAGCACCGCCGTGGCGAGCGAGCCGCACTATGCCGACTGCCTGCAGCGCATGGCCCGGCTGACCGTGCCGGCCCTCGCGCCGTTGTGCGCCGTGCACGTCGTCGAGCACGGCCGGACCAGGCGCATCGCCGTCGCTGCCTCGACCCGGGAGGGGCGAGAGCTCCTCGCGTCCTCCGTACTGTGCGACGCGATGGACACGGCGGTCGCCGGCGCGCTGGCCTCCGGGACCACCGAGACCGCCCAGGTGGGTGGTCCGTGCGCACACTCCGGCATCACCGGTTACGTCTGTGTCCCGTTGAGGACCCGGGGCCGCACCTTCGGCGTGCTCACACTCCTGTCCACCGATCTGCCCCTGGACAGCCACACGATCGCCCTCGCCGAGGAACTCGCCCGCCGGGCCGCTTCGAGTGCCGACAACGCCCACCAGTTCACCGACCGGGTCCGGCTGGCCCGCGATCTGCAGAAGGCCCTGCTGCCTCCCGAGTTGCCCACGATTCCCGGTGCCACCCTGGCGACCTCGTACCATCCGGCCGGCGAAGGGCTCGATGTCGGCGGCGACTTCTACGACGTGTTCCCGCTCCCCGGCGACCGCTGGGCGCTCATGATCGGCGACGTGTGCGGACGTGGTGCGCTGGCCGCCACCACCACCGGCCTGGTCCGCCACACCGCACGCGCCGCCGCCCGCCTCCTGCGCGATCCGGCCGCGGTGGTCGCCGCGATCAACGACGCGCTGAGGGACGGCATTGGCGACGAGGGCCAGTTCGTGTCGCTCGTCTACGGCGAACTGCGGCATTCCGCGTCCCACCTCGCGCTCACGCTGATCCGCGCGGGCCATGTACCGCCTCTCGTCCGCCACGCCGACGGCCGGGTCGAGGAAATCGCCGGTCCAGGACTGCTGTTGGGCATCGGGCCTGACCCCGACCTGTACCCCTGCGCTGTCGAGCTGCGCCACGGCGACAGTCTCATCCTGGCCACCGACGGCATCACCGAGGCGCGTTGCGCCGACGGCGAGTTCTTCGGTGAGGGCCGTCTGGCAGACGCGCTGGTCGCGGTCCGGGCCACGACGCCCACCGCTGCCGACCTCATCGAGTCCGTCACGAGCGCCGTCACCGCGTTCGCCGGCAACGCCAGCCTTGACGACCAAGCCGCACTGGTTCTCGCCGCCGCCTGACGCTCACGGGGCCGCGGCAGCCACAACGGTAATGCGGGGGCGTTGGCGTGCGCGGCGTGGCTGTCAGAGCAGGCGATGCCGTCGCCCGGCGGCGTCTTCCCGCCCAACGGGCGCGGCAAGGCGCGGGGACGGTCGCGCGGCGCAGGCGGCGGGTGAGCCGGTCGCTCTGCCGCACCCCGGTGAGCCCTTCGAACCGACGGTCGAGACCCTCCCGGCCGAGCCGTGGTGGCGCGGGATGGCGGTCGGGCCCGAGGGCCGCCGGCCCCGAGCGAGGCCGACCGCCGACACGCCGGGTGACGTTCCTACTGGGGTGCAGGGGGCTCCTGGGAGCCGGAAGTGGCTCCGGCGGGCTGGGTTTCCGGTCGGCTTTCGGACCGGAGGCGAGGGTCGGGGAGCGTAGGGCTCCTCGGTCCTCTCTTTTGATTGTGACCGCATCTGACCAGCATTGATCGGTTCGTTGGCTCACGAGAACGCGCCCGTCGGCGGGGTTATCGGTCTGTCGTACGACCCCTCATACCAGAGCGGGAAGCTCTCCGGAGGACTTTGTCAACAGCCCACCGCACCTGCCGCGTCGGCGACTACTCTGAGTTGCCATCGGGCGACACAGGGCCGAGTTCTTCGGTTCTCCCGGCCGACGCCGCGATGGCGCATGCCCGAGTGGCGCAGAACCGCGGGAGCCCCCACGCCCCCGACGCACCCAGCACGAGGACGCCGATGTCTCACCTCCGCGCACCGGCCGCACGCGTAGACCGCCACGAGGGCGGGCGGCACGGGCGGCCCGCCGTCCGCCCCCTGCCCTCATCGCGCGAGACCGGGATACGGCCCCAGCTGCTGCGTCTGGCGGTCCTGCCACCGATCGCGGTGGCCCTGAGCGCCTGCGCCGCCGTGTTCTTCACCGTCCGCTCCACCGGCGCCCGCCCGACCGCCACGCTCTGGGCCGTGCTCGCGGGCGCCCTCGGAGTGAGCCTTGTGGGCATCGTGGTCGCCGCCGTGGCCGCCCGCCGCGCGGCCAGGTCCGTCGCCGACCGGCTCGCGTCACTGCGGCGCGCCGGGGCGCGCGGCGAGGCCGAGCTGCGTGCCCTGCTCGAGGTGCTGCGTCGCGGCGAGGCGCCGCCCACGCGGCCACGACGCGCCGAACCGGCCGTGAACGCGGACGACTTCGACCTGCTCGCAGCCGAGCTGGCGAGCGCCCACGACGGCGCGGTCGCCGCCGTCGTCCAGGCCGCCCAGCTCTCCAGCCACACGGGCAGTGAACAGAAGCTCGAGGTCTTCGTCAATCTGGCCCGGCGCCTTCAGTCGCTCGTGCACCGGGAGATCTCGATCCTGGACGAGCTGGAGAACGAGATCGAGGACCCCGACCTCCTCAAGGGCCTCTTCCACGTCGACCACCTCGCCACCCGCATCCGGCGCCACGCCGAGAACCTCGCCGTGCTCGGCGGTGCCGTCTCTCGCCGCCAGTGGAGCCATCCGGTGTCCATGACCGAGGTACTGCGCTCGGCGATCGCCGAGGTCGAGCAGTACTCGCGGGTCAAGCTCGTGCCGCCGATCGACGGCACGCTGCGCGGACACGCCGTGGCCGACGTGATCCATCTGCTGGCCGAACTGGTCGAGAACGCCACTGTGTTCTCGGCTCCGCACACCCAGGTGCTGCTGCGCGCCGGCCTCGTCACCTCGGGCCTCGCCGTCGAGGTCGAGGACCGCGGGCTCGGCATGCCACCGGCCGAACAGGGCAGGATGAACGCCCTGTTGGCCGATCCCGACCAGGTCAACGTCGCCAGCCTGCTGGCGGACGGCCGCATCGGGCTGTTCGTCGTCTCCCAGCTCGCCCGCCGCCACGGCATCCACGTCCGGTTGCAGTCCAACATCTACGGCGGTGTGCAGGCGGTGCTCGTCGTGCCGCAGAACCTGCTCGGGCCGGCCCCGACCGTGTCCGCGAGCACCATCCGGGAGGTGTCGCGCGGGACGGTCACGGTGACGGGGCCGCTCGCAACTCCAGGCGTGACGCCCGGTGTCGCGGGACCGCAGAAGGCCGTCCCGCAAAGCCCGGACCGCCAGATTCCCCCACCGCGGGGCGGTCGGCACGCAGGGCCGTCCCCGACCGTCTCCGAGCACTCGGGGCCTCCCGGACCGCGACAGCCGGAGGACGATCCGGGCCTGGCCGGCCACAGCCGATCGCCGCTGCCCGTACGCGACGCCGACAGACCACGACCCAACCCCGCGGAGGCGATGCCCGGGATCCGCGGCGATGACCGGACGGCCGTCGACCGGAACGCCGGCGGACCGCCGGCGCCGCTGCTCGGCCCCGTGCGCGGAACGATGAGCAAGCCCCAACTGCCCCGCCGCCGCGCCCAGGAGCACATCGCACCCCAGTTGCGCGGCGGCCCCACGCCGCCCGTGCGCCAGGACGCCGACCGGCACATCGGCCACGACCCGGGCCTGATGGCCGCGTTCCAGCGGGGCATCGGCCGCGCGGATGCGGAGCAGACGCCCGAGCCCGGGCGCTCCGAGGCGGACGCCCCCACGGGTTCCGACGGTTCCGGGCACATCGACGTCCCGCCGGACGCGACGCTCGACGGTGACGGACCGGCGTCGGCGCCCGCCTCCGGCGCGCCCGCCGTGGACCCGGCGGACACGGCCGAACCACGCCCCCCACACATGCCCGACCACGACCCGACCGCCCGGCACGACGGGACCACACCGGCCGGATGACCACACCGACCGCTCCCGCAGACCCGTACCCCAAGGAGTCGATCCACCATGGCGAGCGAAGTGCCGACTGCCCATGTCCCCGACCTCGACTGGCTGATGAGCGGCCTCGTGCAGCGCGTACCGCACACCACGAGCGCGGTGCTCCTGTCCTGCGACGGGCTCGTGAAATCCGTCCACGGCCTGGACCCGGACAGCGCCGACCACATGGCCGCCCTGGCCTCCGGCCTCTACTCCCTCGGCCGTAGCGCCGGTGTCCGCTTCGGGGACGGCGGTGACGTCCGGCAGGTGGTCGTCGAGCTCGACTCCACCCTGCTGTTCGTCACCACGGCGGGCTCCGGCACCTGCCTCGCCGTACTCGCCGGCCGTGAAGCGGACGCGGCGGTCCTCGGCTACGAGATGGCGATGCTCGTCAAGAGCGTGCGGCCCTATCTGATGACAGCGCCCCGCCGGCCCACGGCGCCCAGGCCATGAGCGTGACCGCGGTCGGCGACGGCCCCTGGCTCGACGACGCGGCCGGGCGGCTGGTGCGCCCCTACACCGTCAGCAACGGCCGCACCAGGCCGGCCACCGCCCTCGATCTCCTGTCCCAGGTCATGGTCACCGGCACCGTCCCCCGCGGCTACCTCGGCCCCGAGCACGCCCAGGCCCTCGACCTGTGCCGGGCGCCGGTCTCGATCGCCGAGGTCGCCGCCCACCTGAAGTTGCCGGCGGTGGTCACCAAGGTCCTGGTGTCGGACCTCGTCGGCTGCGGGGCGCTGACCACGAAACCCCCCGCCTTCCACCACAACCCCACGGACCGGTCCCTTCTGGAGGCAGTGCTCGATGGATTACGACGGCAGCTCTGATCCCTTCCCCACCGCGCTGAAAATCCTGGTGGCGGGAGGGTTCGGAGTAGGCAAGACGACCTTCGTGGGCGCGGTCAGCGAGATCGCGCCACTGAGCACGGAGGAGCTGCTCACCACGGTCAGCGCCGCCGTCGACAGCCTCGACGGCGTCGGGAACAAGGTCGAGACCACCGTTGCGATGGACTTCGGCCGTATCACGCTCGACCCGCAGCATGTGCTGTACCTGTTCGGGACCCCCGGACAGGAACGCTTCTGGTTCATGTGGGACGAGCTGTCCGAGGGCGCGCTCGGCGCGGTGATCCTCGCGGACACACGCCGTCTGGAGGACTGCTTCGCGGCCGTCGACTTCTTCGAGCAGCGCGGCCTCGGGTTCGTGGTGGCCGTCAACGAGTTCGACGGTGCCCACCGCTACGACGCGGACGAGGTGCGCTCCGCCCTCGACCTCGCGTCCGAGATCCCCGTCGTGCGCTGCGACGCCCGGATCTCCAGCTCGGGGGTGCAGACCCTGCTCACGCTCGTCCGTCACCTCCTCGCCCTCGCCCCGGCGGCGGCCTCAGACCGTGGAGTCCGCGCATGACTCCAAGACGGCTGCTGCTGACCCCCGAGGACAAGGACGCCCCCGCGCGTGCCGGCAGGTTGCGTGGGCTCGGCATCGGCGAGCGCCCGGAGCCGGAGTTCGACGCGTTCGCGGACCGGCTGGCCGCTGTGGCCGCGGTGCCCTACGCGATGGTGAACTTCGTCGGCGAACACCGGCAGTTCTTCGCCGGACTCCACCAGCCAGGGGACCGTCCGCTCACCGCCGTCCTCGACCGGGAGGACGGATCCAGGGAACCGGTCCGGCACCTGGGCCGCGAGTACGGTTTCTGCCCGCACGTCGTCGTGCGCCGCAAGGCACTGGTCCTGGAGGACGTCCAGGACTATCCACGCTTCGCCGGCAACCCGGCCGTCGACGAACTCGGCGTCCGCTCCTACCTCGGCGCTCCGCTCGTCGACAGTACGGGCATCGCCCTCGGCACGGTCTGCGCCGTCGACCTCGCACCACGCCCCTGGGGCCGGGCCGGTCTGGAGACCATCAAGGCGTTGGCGGCGGAGCTGGCGGAGCGGATCGCGCAGCGCGAGTACCGGGCATGAGGCCGCGTCGGCCGTACAGTGTGGTCTGTGCTCGCTGAACCTCCGGCGGACGGGCTTACCAGGACCGGCCCGCGTTACGGTGCCCCCTGCCACCGTGTCGCCACGTGCCACCCACCTGGCGGAATAGCCTGCCGCAGGCCGTCCCCGGTGCCCCGGCCGGTCGCCGACCACTGCGAGGCCCAGGTGCCGAGGTGTCGGCGCCGTGCTCACCCGGGCCGCAGGGCACGGGCGTGAAGGAAAGCTGCGGCCCAGGTTTAGAAATCCTCGATGGACCCGGGCGCCGCGGTAGGGCAGATTTCTAGCCGATCTCACTCCTCTCCCCGGTACGGGCTCCTTCGGCATGCCCGCCTCCGGGAACTCACCCACAGGAGCCGTTGCGTGAAGGCGCTGGTCAAGGACAAGGCGGAACCGGGGCTCTGGCTCATGGACGTCCCCGAGCCGCAGGTCGGCCACGGCGATGTACTGATCAAGGTCCTCAGGACCGGGATCTGCGGCACCGACCTGCACATCCGGTCCTGGGACGGCTGGGCGCAGCAGGCCATCCGCACGCCCCTGGTGGTCGGGCACGAGTTCGTCGGCGAGGTGGTCGACACCGGCCGCGACGTCACCGACATCAAGGTCGGCGACCGGGTCAGCGGCGAAGGCCACCTGGTGTGCGGGAAGTGCCGCAACTGTCTGGCCGGGCGCCGCCATCTGTGCCGGGCGACGGTCGGACTGGGCGTCGGGCGCGACGGCGCGTTCGCCGAGTACGTCGTGCTGCCCGCCTCCAACGTGTGGGTGCACCGGATCCCCGTCGACCTGGATGTCGCCGCGATCTTCGACCCGTTCGGCAACGCCGTCCACACGGCGCTCTCCTTCCCGCTGGTCGGTGAGGACGTCCTGATCACCGGCGCGGGCCCGATCGGACTGATGGCCGCCGTCGTGGCCCGCCACGCCGGCGCCCGTAACGTCGTCATCACCGACGTCAGTGAGGAGCGTCTGGAGCTGGCGCGCAAGATCGGCGCGAGCCTCGCCCTGAACGTCTCGGACGCCACCATCGCCGACGGGCAGCGCGAACTGGGCCTGCGCGAGGGCTTCGACATCGGCCTGGAGATGTCGGGCCGCCGGGAGGCGCTGCGCGAGATGATCGCCAACATGACGCACGGCGGACGGATCGCCATGCTCGGACTGCCGTCCGAGGAGTTCCCCGTGGACTGGGCCCGGATCGTCACCTCCATGATCACCATCAAGGGGATCTACGGCCGTGAGATGTTCGAGACCTGGTACGCGATGTCGGTGCTGCTGGAGGGCGGACTCGACCTCGCCCCGGTGATCACCGGCCGGTACGACTACCGCGACCACGAGGCTGCGTTCGCCGACGCGGCGAGCGGCAAGGGCGGCAAGGTCATCCTGGACTGGGCTGCGTAACTCTCTTCCGGCGTAAGCACTTTAGGAGCTTTCTGATGTTCGACTCCGTGCGCGACGACCTGCGCGCCACCCTCGAGGAGATCCGTGCCGCCGGGCTGCACAAGCCCGAGCGTGTGATCGGCACCCCGCAGTCCGCGACCGTGCAGGTCACCGCGGGCGGCCGCCCCGGCGAGGTGCTCAACTTCTGCGCCAACAACTACCTCGGCCTCGCCGACCACCCCGAAGTGATCGCCGCCGCCCACGAGGCGCTGGACCGCTGGGGCTACGGCATGGCGTCCGTGCGCTTCATCTGCGGCACGCAGGAGGTCCACAAGGAGCTGGAGGCGCGGCTGTCGGCGTTCCTCGGCCAGGAGGACACGATCCTGTACTCCTCCTGCTTCGACGCCAACGGCGGCGTCTTCGAGACCCTCCTCGAGGCCGAGGACGCGGTCATCTCCGACGCCCTCAACCACGCCTCGATCATCGACGGCATCCGCCTGTCCAAGGCCCGTCGCTTCCGCTACGCCAACCGCGACATGGCGGACCTCGAGCGGCAGCTGAAGGAGGCGTCCCAAGGCGGTGCGCGCCGCAAGCTGATCGTCACCGACGGCGTCTTCTCGATGGACGGTTACGTGGCCCCGCTGCGCGAGATCTGCGACCTCGCCGACCGCTACGACGCCATGGTGATGGTCGACGACTCGCACGCCGTCGGCTTCGTCGGCCCCGGCGGCCGCGGCACCCCCGAGCTGCACGGCGTCATGGACCGCGTCGACATCATCACGGGCACCCTGGGCAAGGCGCTCGGCGGCGCCTCCGGCGGTTACGTCGCCGCCCGGGCGGAGATCGTCGCCCTGCTGCGCCAGCGCTCCCGGCCGTACCTCTTCTCGAACACGCTCGCCCCGGTGATCGCGGCGGCCTCGCTCAAGGTGCTCGACCTGCTGGAGTCGGCGGGCGACCTGCGCGAGAAGCTGGCCGAGAACACCGCGCTCTTCCGGCGCCGTATGACCGAGGAGGGCTTCGACATCCTGCCCGGCGACCACGCCATCGCCCCGGTCATGATCGGCGACGCGGCGAAGGCCGGGCGTATGGCCGAGCTGCTCCTCGAGCGCGGCGTGTACGTCATCGGCTTCTCCTACCCGGTGGTGCCGCAGGGCAAGGCGCGTATCCGGGTGCAGCTGTCCGCCGCGCACTCTACGGACGACGTCAACCGCGCGGTCGACGCGTTCGTGGCCGCGCGTGCGGAGCTGGAGGGCTGAAGGCCCCGAGGTTCTTGCGATAATCGTCCGCATGATCGAAGCGCGGCGGCTGCACATCCTCCGTGCGGTGGCCGACCACCGCACGGTGACGGCCGCCGCCGCCGCGCTCTACCTCACCCCGTCCGCGGTGTCCCAGCAGCTCGCCGCGCTGGAGCAGGAGACCGGTCACCGGCTGGTCGAGCGCGGCGCCAGGGGCGTCCGGCTCACCCCGGCGGGTGAGATCCTGCTCAGCCACACGAACGCCGTCCTCGCCCAGCTCGAGCGCGCCGAGGCCGAGCTGGCGGCCTACGGTGCCGGTTCGGCGGGGACGGTCACACTCGTCTCCTTCGCCACCGGCATCGGCCTGGTCGTCGCCCCCGCGCTGGCCCGCCTCGCCCGCACGGCGCCAGGCATCCGGGTGCGTGTCCAGGACGCCGAGGGCGATGCGAGCCTGCCGATGGTCCTGGACCGGCAGGTCGATGTCGCGGTCGCCGTCGAGTACCGGGGCGCCCCGGACGCGGACGACCCGAGGCTCACGCACATCCCGCTGTACGCCGAGCCCTTCGATGCCGTGGTGCCGGTCGGCCACCGTCTCGCCGACGCGAGCGAGGTCCCGCTTGCCGAGCTGGCCAAGGACTCCTGGATCGGCCCCTACCCCGGCAACCCCTGCCACGAGGTGGTCGTCCTCGCCTGTGAGCACGCCGGATTCCAGCCCCGCCTCGAACACTCCTCGGACGACTTCCGCGCGGTGGTCGCCCTTGCCTCCGCCGCCGCGGGCGTCGCCCTGGTGCCCCGCTCCGCCCTGCGGGGCATGGACCTGACCGGCGTGGTCGTCCGCCCGGTCGACGGGGTCGCGCCCACCCGCCGGGTCTTCGCCGCCGTGCGCCGGGGCGCGGAGGAGCACCCTTTGATCCGGCCGGTGCTGGACGCGCTCGCGGAGGCCGCGACCGGCGACTGACGGCCGCCCTTTTTCGTTTCCGGGAAATCTCTCTCACATCGGGGACACGGGTGTCCCCGATATGGGATAGCGTCTCGGATATGAGAAGTGAGATGGCGGATGCCGTCGACGCCCGGCTCGCCGCGCGCCTCGCCGAACTGCGGGCCGAACGCGGCTGGTCCCTGGACGACCTGGCCGACCGCAGCGGGGTGAGCCGCTCCACCCTCTCCCGGGCGGAAAGGGCCGAGATCAGCCCCACAGCCTCGATACTGAACCGGCTGTGCGGCGTCTACGGCCGCACGATGTCCCAGCTCCTCAGCGAGATCGAGGCGGAGCCCGCGCAGGTGGTGCGTACCGCCGACCAGACCGTGTGGGAGGACGCGGACTCCGGCTTCGTACGCCGGTCCGTGTCCCCTCCGCACTCCGGACTGCGCGGCGAACTGGTCGAGGGACGGCTCGCGCCGGGCGCTGACATCGCCTACGACCGCCCGCCCGTGCCCGGACTCGAACAGCACATCTGGATCCTCGAGGGCGCACTGGAGGTGACCGCGCAGGATGTGCGGCACAGGCTCGCCACCGGTGACTGCCTGCGGCTTCGCGTCTGGGGACCGACGCGTTTCCGGTGCCCCGGGCCCGAGGCCGCGCGGTACGCGCTGGTGGTGGTGCTGCCGTGACCGCGATCGTCAGACTGGGCGCGACCGACGTGCTCGCCCGGGCAGAGGCGCTGGCGGAGTTGCTGACCGACACCGTGAACGGCGGAGCCTCGATCGGATTCCTCGCGCCGCTCGACCGGGCGGAGGCTCTCGCCTGGTGGAGGGCGCGGGCCGCCGCGGTCGACGCGGGCGCCTGCGCGGTGTGGGTGGCGCGGGCCGGGGAGGGGGTGACGGGCACGGTGAGCCTCGCCTTCCCGGACAAGGCGAACAGCCGTCACCGGGCCGAGCTGGTCAAACTCATGGTGCACCGGGCCGCGCGCGGCCGGGGTCTTGGGCGAGACCTGCTGGCCACGGCCGAACGGGCGGCCGCCGAGGCCGGCATCACCCTGCTCCACCTGGACACGGAGACGGGCAGCCCGGCCGAGACGCTGTACCGCTCCGCGGGCTGGACGCGGGTCGGCGCGATACCGGACTACGCGGCGACACCGGCCGGCGATCTGCACCCCACGACCATCTACTACAAGCGCGTGGGAGTTCTCACTCGCTGAGCGGGCGGCGGCTGTCAGTGGCATTGGCTACGGTGCGGACATGCCGGACGCCGAAGACGTACGCCGTATCGCCCTGTCCCTGCCGGACACCACGGAGAAGACCGCCTGGAGCATGCCCACGTTCCGGGTGGCGGGCAAGATGTTCGCCACGCTGCCCGAGGACGAGACGTCCATGGCGGTGCGCTGCCCCAAGGAGGAGCGGGACGAGCTGGTCCTCGCCGAACCGGGCAAGTTCTGGGTCGCCGCCCACGAGGCGCAGTTCGCCTGGATCCGGGTCCGCCTCACCGCTCTGGAGGACGAGGGCGAACTGCACGACATCCTCGCCGACTCCTGGCGCCAGGCGGCTCCGACCCGCCTCCTGGACCACCACCCTGAGCTGGGACTCGTGACCGGCGACTGACGAGACGGGCGAACGGCACGTTAACGGGTGCGCGACCACCGTCCCGAGTGCGGTATTGTTTCTGTGCACGTTCGGCCGGGGGAAACCCCAGGTCAGGCGGGCAACGGGACGTGGCGCAGCTTGGTAGCGCACTTGACTGGGGGTCAAGGGGTCGCAGGTTCAAATCCTGTCGTCCCGACCAGCTTCACGCAGGTCGGAGGCCGTTTTCTCAGGAATGGGAAAGCGGCCTTTCTCGTGTCCGCGAGCCGGCCCTGGGGCCTTCGGATTGATCGCATTGTCAGTCCCCACTGCCATCATCCCGCCATGCTCTACGACGCCTTGGTGGCAGCATCCCGTAGGAACGACGCGCTCGACGACGTGAGGACCGCCGCGCTCGACCGCGCCCGCTGGCTCGTCGACCTCCTCGAACGTCAGCGGACGGAGACCCGGTCGGGCGCCACCATGTGGCGGGGGCCTGAGGAGTACGAGCGGTACGAGGCGATGCGCGCGGCGACCCGGGCCGAGATCGGCGGGCGGCTGACGGATTGCGCGGACGAGGAGGGCAGGGCCGCGGTCCTGAGCCTCCTGCTGGCCGCCTGCTTCGACGACACCGGCTTGTGGCAGTACGACGCCGAGGTGAAGCCCCTGATCGCGCGCGTGCACGGCTGGACGCCCGACGAGGTCGCGGTGATGCTGCTGCGCGTCACCGAGTACGACATGGGCTACTGGTTCGCCGATTCACTGGCGGTGGTGCTGGGCGCCGCCGAGCGGCTCGGTGCCGACGGCCTCCGCGCGGTCGCGCCGCAGCTGCGATACGTCCACGCGGAGCTGATGGACACGGAGGTCGAGGCACGCAGGCGCGCATCGCTCGCCAAGCGCCTCCGCGCCCTGCTCGCCGGTGTGGACGAGGCGCACATCCCCGAGGGGCTGATCCCCGCGTACGCCCCCTGGGCCGCCGCCCTGCGCGAGCGTGCGAACACATCGCCGACGCCGGAACTGGCCCACTTCGTCCGGCACCTGACGAGTCTGTCGGGGCCGCGTCCGGCCCAGCGGTGGCGGCGGACCTGCATCGAGCTCGCCGACGCGGCGACCGTGCGCGAGCTCATGGCCTCCGTCCTGCGGGAACTGGCCGAGGGCGATCCGCACTGCAGCAGAAGACACGGTTCGGGCATCAGCTGGATCCAGGGCGACGCGTACCACCACCACTACGTCGTTCACCAGAACGACGGTGACCTGGCACGCGGAGCCGTCTGGGCGGCCGCGCTGGCCGAGGGCCCGGCCGCCGTGCCGCACCTCGCCGCGCTCGCCCTGCGCACCGGCGGCCCCGGGACCGGCGTGATGGAGGACCTCAAGCTCGCGGGTGCGGCGATCAACGCGCTGGCCGAGATCGGTGATCCAGCCGCCCTGGAGGCCCTGTGGCGTCTGCAGTCCCAGGTCAGACACCGGGGACTGCGCAAGCAGCTGGACACCGCGCTGGTGACGGCCGCAGGGAAACAGGGCATCACGGCGGGGCAGCTCATCGAGCGCAGCGTGCCCGCCCACGGCCTGGCACCGGACGCCTCGCTCGAACGCGACCTGGGCGGATACCGGGCGCGGGTGGCGATCGAGGACGCGGCGACGGTGCGGCTCACCTTCACCGGCCCCGACGGACGGACGTCCCGTACTGCCCCGGCGGCGGTGAAGGACGGCTTCGCGGACGAGCTCAAGGAGCTCAAAGCGCTGGCCAAGGAGGTGCGCGGCACCTTGTCGGGCGAGCGGGCCCGTATCGAGGCGCTGATGTCGGCCGGGCGCAGCTGGCCGTACGACGAATGGCGCCGGTACTACCGCGACCATCCGCTCACCGGCGTCCTCGTCCGTGGCCTGATCTGGGAGTTCCAGGGCGCGGACGGTCTGTGGCACGCGGTGGCGCCGATGAGCGAACCGCCCGGCGAGCCCGAGCGCGTCCGGCTGTGGCATCCGATCCGGGCGTCGGCGGACGAGATCAGGGAGTGGCGGGCGCGGATCGTCGCCGAGCGGCTGCGGCAGCCGTTCAAACAGGCCTTCAGGGAGATCTACCTGCTCACACCGGCGGAGGAGGAGACCGGCGTCTACTCCAACCGGTTCGCGGCCCATGTCGTCCACTACCGGCGGCTCTACGCGCTGTTCAAGGAACGCGGATGGCAGGCCAACTTCCTCGGCCGGTACGACGGAGGTTACGAGGGAAAGGCACGGGCCGAGTTCAGCGACGGCGAGTGGCGCGCGTGCTTCTACCACGAGCCCGCAACGGAGGACTACGGCGACTATGCGCCCGACCACGCCGCGACGGACCAGGTCCGCTTCGAGCGGCGGGACGGCCGGCGCTGGCAGGAGATACCGCTCGTCGAGGTACCGCCGTTGGTGTTCAGTGAGGCGATGCGGGATGTGGATCTCTTTGTCGGGGTGACTTCGATCGCGGCGGATCCGGACTGGAGCGATCGGGGTGAGGATCGTTATGCCGCGTATTGGCGGACGGCGACGTTCGGTGAGTTGACGGCGAGTGCGGAGGCGCGGCGTGACGCCCTGGAGCGGATTCTGCCGCGTCTGAGGATCGCGGACCGGTGCTCGCTGGACGGCCGGTATCTGGTGGTCCAGGGTGACCTGGGCAGCTACCGGATCCATCTGGGCTCGTCCAACATCTTGATGGAGCCGGACGACGCCTACCTGTGTATCGTCCCGTCGCGCCGTTCGTCCGGTGACGGGAAGGTGTTCCTGCCGTTCGAGGACGAGCGGCTCTCGCTGATTCTGAGCAAGGCGTTCCTGCTCGCAGCCGACACGAAGATCACCGACGAGACCATCCTCCGCCAGATCAAGCGAGGTGCCTGATGGACCTCGCCGCCCGGCTGCTGCGCGCGCTGACCGACCCCGCCTTCCGGCTCGAGACCTGGCGCCCGGATCTGTCGCAGATCTCCGACGAGGAACTCGGCGGGCTTCTCCCGGCGGCATACGGTGTGGGACGTTCGGCAACGCCCGAGATGACGTCGGTCCGCTTCGCGGTCGAGGACGCCGGCAGGGGACGGCAGCCGCGCTACACACCCGACGCATGCCGCCGGATGTTCGAGGCGCTCGTCGCGGGCACGGAGGCTCGCAACTGGGCGGACCTCACGCTGGGAGTGGGCGCGCTGGTGCGCTGCACGGGCCCGTGGCCCGATCTCTCCGAACACTCGCACACGCTGGCCGAGTTCCTCCTTGAGCAGGACGACGTGCGCCAGCCCTACGCACTTCTCGTCGTGGCGGGGCTGGGGGGCAGCAGGACGCTGCGCGCGGCCGTGGAGCGCCTCGGCCGGAACGAAGGACCCATCGCTGTGGAAGAAATCGACGTCATCAACAGCCTGGCCCCTATCGAACGGGCGCTGCTGTCCGAGACCGCCCGGGACTACTCGTTCGGCTCTCCACCCCTCCTCCCGGACGCGTGGCGGAGACTGGCGGACAGCCCTGGCTATGCCGAGTTCGCCCGTCGCGCCCTGGAAACGGCGGCCGACCGGGCCGACGCCATCCAGGCAGGCACGATCCCGTACCAGGCGGACCGGGCGTTCACGGCCCGCGAGATCGTCGCGCTCGGGCACGCGGCGCGGGTGGCGCTGTCGCGTGACGAGCCGTGGTTGCCGGAGTTGATCGACCGGCTGCTGCCCGGCATCGCCGTCGCCCCGACGACCGCCAAGACCCTGCCGTCACAGGCGCTGCTGTACGAGATGGTCCGCGCCGGGCAGGACTTCCCGACTCCCGAGCTCGTGACCACGATCCGAACGGTGCGGACGACCGTCCGCCACGCGGGAGTGCCCAAGCAACTCGACAAGATGCTCAAGAAGGTCGAGGCGGCCCTGGCCGAGCGGACCGATGTGGCACTGCGTCTACCGAGGCTCGGATTCGACGACGACGGCGCCCTGCGCAGGGAGGCGGGTGACTACGCGGCCGTCGTCACGGTCACCGAGTCGGCAGGCCTCACCTGGGAGAAGGACGGCCGCCCCTTGCGCAGCGTGCCCGCGCCCGTGCGCCGCGACCACGGCGACCTGGTCAAGGAGCTGCGCGCGCTGGTGAAACGGGTGGACATGCAGCTCGGCACCCTCGCCCGGGCGTTGGAGGGCGGCTTCACCGTCGACGCCGTGCACCCGTACGGATGGTGGCGCGCCGAGCTGGCCGGCCATCCGCTCGGCCGGGCCGTCGTGCGGCGGCTGATCTGGGAGATCGAGGTCACGCCCGGCGCGTGGAAGGCCGTGCTGCCCACGGCCGAGGAACTTCCCGACGCACCCGACGACGCCTCCGTACGGCTCTGGCATCCCATCCGCTCCGACGCCGGCACCGTAAGGGCCTGGCGGGACCTGCTCACCGAACGGCGGATCCGGCAGCCGTTCAAGCAGGCGTTCCGCGAGATCTACCTCCTTACGCCGGCCGAGGAGGAGACCGGCGTCTACTCCAATCGGTTCGCGGCCCATGTCGTCCACTATCGCCGGATGTTCGCGCTGTTCCGGGCCCGGGGGTGGGCGAGCAGCCTGCTCGGCCCCTGGGACGGCGGAGACGAGGACCAGGCCGTGCGGACCCTGGCGGCGGGGGAGTGGCAGGCACGCTTCTTCCACGCCCTGGCGGACTGGGCGGGCGACCACGAGCTGGCCGCCACCGATCAGGTGCGCTTCGCTCGCCGGGTGGAGGGTGCATGGCGGGAGGTCCCGCTCGTCGAGGTACCGCCGTTGGTGTTCAGTGAGGCGATGCGGGATGTGGATCTCTTTGTCGGGGTGACTTCGATCGCGGCGGATCCGGACTGGAGCGATCGGGGTGAGGATCGTTATGCCGCGTATTGGCGGACGGCGACGTTCGGTGAGTTGACGGCGAGTGCGGAGGCGCGGCGTGACGCCTTGGAGCGGATTCTGCCGCGTCTGAGGATCGCGGACCGGTGCTCGCTGGACGGCCGGTATCTGGTGGTCCGGGGTGACCTGGGCAGCTACCGGATCCATCTGGGCTCGTCCAACATCTTGATGGAGCCGGACGACGCCTACCTGTGTATCGTCCCGTCGCGCCGTTCGTCCGGTGACGGGAAGGTGTTCCTGCCGTTCGAGGACGAGCGGCTCTCGCTGATTCTGAGCAAGGCGTTCCTGCTCGCAGCCGACACGAAGATCACCGACGAGACCATCCTCCGCCAGATCAAGCGAGGTGCCTGATGGCCAGCGTGACATTCCGGGACGAGACCGCAACGGGCAAGCCGGTCGCCGAGTTCGAGGTCGCCGGGCTCCCGGAACGGATGACCGTACGGGAGCTGATCAGGCTCCGGGTCCGCGAGGAGGTCGCCCGGTACAACGCCCGCCCGAGTGACCGCTTCCACGGTCTCGTCCGTCCCGACGACGCCGAGACGGAGCTGAACGGCTACCGGCTCCGCGAGCCTCGCCGCATCGACTGGGAGCACCAGGCAGAGATCGCCGAGCGCGCCTTCCTGTCCAACGGCTTCTTCGTGCTGGCCGGGGACCGCCAGGTCGAGGACCTCGACGACGTCGTGGATCTCACCGTCGATCCCGGCCTGGTCTTCATCAAGCTCGTCGCCCTCGTCGGAGGCTGAGAGACGGCGCGGCGGGACCACCCGTGCGGCCAGGGTCGCACCTGTGTGCGACGTGTCGTGGCTGAGAAAAACGCTTGGACTCCATGGGGGCCGTCGCGGGACAATTCGACCTCTGACCTGCCCGTACTGGCACGTCGGCGTCACCGTGAGCTGCGCGGGACGCCGTCGGCGTGCCCCGCCTGTCGGAGGACGGCCCGAACGCGGGCGCTCCCTCGAACCGAAGCTCCACACGCCATGGACGCAACGGCATCTTCCCGCAGAAGCACGTGGCGACTGCCACACGACACCACAGGGCTGAGATGGGTACGCCTGAATCGCGCGAGGTTCCGCCGCGCAGGGGCTCGGTGCTCCTCGCACTCCGTTACTACGCACGGGAGTTAGCCCGCTTACGGCGCCTCACGGTGCCCGCGATGCTGCTGCCGGCGCTGGGCAACATCGGTATCAACTACATCGCGCCGCTGGTCGTCGCGAAGCTCGTCGGCCGCATCGCCGACGGCGCGGGTACCACCATCGGCTCGACGCTGCCCTACGTCCTCGGCTTCGCCTGCGCCCTGCTGCTCGCGGAGGTCCTGTGGCGTATCGGTCTGCACTGCCTGAACCGCCTCGACGCGCGCGGCATCGAGCACCTGTATGTGATCGGCCTGGACGAGCTGTTCGCCAAGGACGCCGCGTTCTTCCACGACAACTTCGCGGGATCGCTGACCAAGCGGGTCCTCAGCTTCGCCTCCCGCTTCGAGGAGTTCGTCGACACGCTGACCTTCCAGGTGGCGGGCAGCTTCGTGCCGCTGCTGTTCGGGTCGGTGGTGCTGTGGCGCTACGAACCGCTGCTCGTCGTGGGGCTCTTGGCGATGATCGCACTGACGGCACTGTGCGTGGTGCCTCTCATCCGCCGCCGCCAGAAGCTCGTCGACCAGCGCGAGGAGGCGATCGCCCGGGTGTCGGGACACGTGGCCGACGTCCTGATGAACATGGACACGGTCCGGGCGTTCGCCGCCGAGGACCGCGAGGCGGCCGAGCACCGGTCCCGCGTCGCGGCTTCACGTCGGCTCACGCTGAGGTCGTGGGACTACGGCAACCTGCGCATCGACACCCTGGTCGCGCCGATGTCCGTGCTGACCAACGCGCTGGGCCTGCTGCTCGCGGTCGCGCTCGGCGGCGGGCACGGTGTGGAGGCGGTCGTGGTGGCCTTCACGTACTACAGCAACGCGACGCGCATCATGTTCGAGTTCAACCAGATCTACCGGCGTCTGGAGAGCTCGATGACGGAGGCGGCGCAGTTCACCGAACTGCTGCTGAAGCCGCCGACCGTGCTGGACCCGGCGTCGCCGGAGCCGCTGCTGCCCGGGGACGCCGACGTCCGCTTCGAGCAGGTCACCTTCGCCCACACGGCCGGGAAGCCGCTCTTCGACGGGCTTGAGCTGGCTGTGCCGAGCGGGACGAAGATCGGTCTCGTCGGCCGGTCCGGCGGGGGCAAGACCACCCTCACGCGGCTGCTGCTGCGGATGACGGACATCGACGCCGGCCGGATCCTGATCGGGGGTCAGGACATCAGCAGGCTGCGTCAGGCCGACCTGCGCAGCCTGATCGCCTATGTGCCGCAGGATCCGGCGATGTTCCACCGCACGCTGCGGGACAACATCGCGTTCGCCCGGCCGGAGGCCACCGACGCCGAGATCCGCCGTGCGGCCGAGGCGGCGCACGTCGCGGAGTTCGCCGACGCGTTGCCGCACGGCTTCGACACCATGGTGGGCGAGCGCGGTCTCAAGTTGTCCGGCGGACAGCGGCAGCGGGTCGCTCTTGCCAGAGCCATCCTCCGTGACGCGCCGATCCTGCTGCTCGACGAGGCGACCAGCGCCCTGGACTCCGAGAGCGAGATCCTGGTCCAGGAGGCGCTGTGGCGGCTCATGCAGGGGCGGACGGCGCTCGTGGTGGCGCACCGGCTGAGCACGGTCGCCACCATGGACCAGCTCGTCGTCCTCGACCGCGGGCGGATCGTCGAGCAGGGCACGCACCAGGAGCTGCTCGCGTCGGAGGGTGCCTACGCGAAGCTGTGGCAGCACCAGTCGGGCGGCTTCCTCGACGACAGCCCGGCACGCGCCGAACTGCACTGAACCCGCGCACGGGTGGCGTGGTCCCGCGCCACCCGTGCGCGGGTATCGACGACATCACCACCCGGAAGACGCCCGCCCCGAAAGAGGGACCCGGACCCCTCACCCACCTCGCCCGAGCAGTCGCCGCCCGCCGGCCGAGCCTGTGAACGTGGCCGGCGGCAGCGGCCTTCGCCGTGCCCGGGGTCAGCCCATGATGTTCACCGCGCGTGCCACGACCAGTACCACCGTCATGATGGAGACGGCCGACTGCATGAGCATCAGCAGCTTGGCCCACCGCGACAGAGGCATCGTGTCGGTGGGACTGAAGGCGGTCGCGTTGGTGTAGGAGACGTACAGGTAGTCGAAGAAGGCCGGTTCCCAGTCCCCGCTGACCAGCTCCTGCGCCTGCATCTGGGGGAAGAGGAAGTCGGGATGGACATGGTGGGCGTGGGCCCGCGCCACGGGTCCGCCGCGGTCGAACTCCCAGTACCACAGGGCGAAGACCACGACGTTGGTGCCCCAGATGCCGGCCGCGACGAGGAGCAGCGGGCCCGCGGCGCTCCGTTCGTGTCCCCCGAGCAGAGAGACGACGAGCAGGGCCAGCGACCAGGCGTTGGCCAGGCTGGCGACCGCCGCGAGGAACAGGGACGCGGCACGGAGCGCGACGGACTCCCGGTTGATCCTGCCCGGGTTGCTGAACAGCAGGACCGCGAGGAAGGCGCCCTCCACGGCGGGCAGCAGCCAGTGAGGGCGGAGCGTGAACCGGCTGGGCTCCGCGAGCTGCGCGGCGATGATGAGCACGATGACCGCGGCGACCTGCCCGCGGTGCTCACCGTCGGTCGGCCGCCGCCATGCGGGGAGCTGTGGCGAGTCAGTCATGGGGGTAAGTGTTTCTCGCCACCAACGCCGGACGAACGCCACCTCCCCCATCGAGCGGGTCCGCGCACCCACCGACCGCCGTACCGGCGGCAGCGCCGCCACGCCGGGCTCCCACCACAGGAGCCCGGCGCGAGCGCTCAGGCCTCGGTCTCGACGCGGTCGGCCGTGCCCCAGAGCGTGTGGAAGCTGCCCTCCCGGTCGACGCGGCGATAGGTGTGCGCGCCGAAGTAGTCGCGCTGACCCTGGGTGAGCGCGGCCGGCAGACGATCGGCGCGCAGGGAGTCGTAGTACGACAGCGCGGCGGAGAACGCGGGCACCGGCACGCCCCGGCGGGCCGCGATGGCGATCACCTCGCGCCACGGCACCTGGGCGTCCGTGATCTCCCCCGCGAAGCCCGCGTCGGACAGCAGGCTGACCAGGCCCGGATCCGTGGCGTAGGCGGCCCGGATCCGGTCGAGGAAGGCCGCCCGGATGATGCACCCACCACGCCAGATCTTCGCGACCGCCCCGAGATCGATCGTCCAGACGAACTCGTCGGCGGCGTCCAGAATCATCTTCCAGCCCTGGTCGTAGGCGATCACCTTCGACGCGTACAGGGCCTGCTCCACCTGCACGGTGAACCGCTCCGCCTCGTACGGGGTCAGGTCCGTGCCGGAAACGCCGGGAAGGCCGCGGTAGGCGGCGCGCAGCGCGGACTGGCCCGAGGCGGCACGGGCGAACGTGGCCTGGGCGATGGCGGTCACCGGGGAGCCGAGCTCCAGTGCGGTCTGCACGGTCCAGCGCCCGGTGCCCTTCTGCCCCGCGGCGTCGGCCACGACGTCCACGAACGGCTCACCGGTCGCGGCGTCCACATGCGACAGCACCTCGGCCGTGATCTCGATCAGATACGAGTCGAGGCGCCCCTTGTTCCACTCGCGGAAGATCCCGGCGATCGCCGCGGGGGAGAACCCGGCCACCTGGCGCAGCAGGTCGTACGCCTCACCGATCAGCTGCATGTCGGCGTACTCGATGCCGTTGTGGACCATCTTCACGAAGTGCCCGGCGCCGTCGGTGCCGATGTGCGTGGTGCAGGGCTCGCCGTCGACCTTCGCGCTGATCTTCTCGAACATCGGGCCGAGCGAGGCGTACGACTCGGCCGAACCGCCGGGCATGATGCTGGGACCGTGCAGCGCGCCCTCCTCGCCGCCGGAGACGCCCGCGCCGACGAAGTGGATACCGCGCTCGCGCAGCGACCGCTCACGGCGGCGGGTGTCGGCGAAGTGCGCGTTGCCGCCGTCGATGATCATGTCGCCTGGCTCCAGGAGCGGGGCGAACTCCTCGATCACGGCGTCCGTCGCGGCGCCCGCCTGCACCATGATCATCAGACGCCGGGGCCGCTCCAGCGCCGCCACGAACTCCTCGGCCGTCCCGGCGGCCACGAACGTGCCCTCGTGCCCGAACTCCTCGACCAGTGCCGTGGTTCTGGCCGGGGTGCGGTTGTGCACGGCGACGGTGTACCCGTGCCGCGCGAAGTTCCGGGCCAGGTTGCGGCCCATCACCGCGAGCCCGGTGACGCCGATCTGCGCGGTCGCCTGCATGCTGTGCTCCTTGGGTCCTGATCCACTGCGCCCGGGTGTCCGCCGGGCGAAGCGGATGCCGCTCGGTGCGTCTCGTACCGCTGTCCCGCTCAGGTACGGACGGCGGGGCGGGAGTTGCTCAGCGCGCGGCCGCGTTCCGTGCCGTTCGCGGGGCCCGGTCCGCCAGGCGCCATGAGCGGCTCAGGCGCCGATGACGTGGAGGGAGACCCACAGCGCCGCCACAGCGCCCAGCAGAGCGATGGGTACGGCGATCGCCCCGAGCCGGGTGAACTCCTTGAGGTCGACCGTGTGCTCGTGCTGGTGGACGATGCGGCGCCACAGCAGGGTGGCCAGGGAGCCGGCATAGGTGAGATTGGGCCCGATGTTCACGCCGAGCAGCACGGCGAGCACCGCGCCGGGGCCCGACGGGACGGCCAGCGGCAGCAGGACCAGGACCGCGGGCAGGTTGTTGATCAAGTTGGCCAGCAGGGCCGCCAGGGCCGCCACGCCCAGCAGCGCCGGCAGACCGGTCCCGTCCGGGAGGACCCGCCCGAGGGCGTCCGCGAGCCCGTTGTCGACCACCGCCCGCACCACGACGCCCAGCGCCAGAACGAACGCCAAGAAGGACGGCGCCGCCGCGCGCACCACCGTGAGCGGGGTGGCGCGGCGCCTGACGAGCGCACGCCCGGCCAGGACCAGCGCCCCGGCCAGCGCCGACCACACGGGGTCGACGCCGAAGGCGGAAGCGATCACGAACCCGGCGAGCGTGCAGGCCACCGTCACCAGCGCGAACAGCGGCAGCCGCGGCGGCTCCGCCTGGTCCTGGGCCGTGGCTCCCGCGTCCAGGTCGCGGCGGAAGAAGCGCCGGAAGACGACGTATTCGGCGGTGACGGCCACCAGCCACGGCAGGGCCATCAGGGCGGCGAAGCGCGTGAAGCTCAGCCCGGCCGCGCCGAAGGCGAGCAGATTGGTGAGATTGGAGACCGGCAGCAGCAGTGAGGCCGTGTTCGACAGATGCGTACAGGCGTAGAGGTGGGGTCTGGGTCGGGCCCCCATCCGGGCCGCCGTCGCGAACACCACGGGCGTCAGCAGTACGACCGTGGCGTCCAGGCTGAGCACGGCGGTGATCACCGAGGCGAGGGCGAACACCGCGGTCAGCAGCCGCCCGGGACGTCCCGCGGCCCAGCGCGCCATCCACGCGCCGCACGCCCGGAAGAGCCCCTCCAGGTCGCAGAAGTGCGCGAGCACCAGGACGGCCGCGAGGAAACCGACCACCGGACCGAGGCGCTCCGCCTCCGCCTGGGCGTGGGCGGGGGTGATGGCACCGGTCGCGATCGCGATCCCGGCCGCGGGAACCGCGACGACCGCCTCCGGCAGCCCGAAGGGACGCACCACCGCGCCGGCCAGTACGGCGGCGAGGAGGACGACGGAGAGGACCTCGGCGAGCGCGGTGTTCAGGGATCGATCCTTCCGGAAGGGGCTCGGCGCAGCCCTTCCATCACATCAGGCCGCTCCGTAATACCTCGAATCGGTGCGTGCCGGACGGGACGCGGGAGCGCGGTCAGGCCCGCCCCTTCAGGTGTTCCCGCGCAGCATCCATCCGTGGTCCACCGGCCCGATGCCGGAGCCCAGCGCGAAGCCCTGGGCGATCGCCTCCGTGACGTAGGCCTTGGCCTGCCGCACCGCCTCCGGCACCGCGAGGCCCTGGGCGAGTCCCACCGCGACCGCCGAGGCGAGCGTGCAGCCCGTGCCGTGGGTGTGGCGGTTGTCATGGCGCGGGGCGCGCAGCCAGTGCTCCTCGTGGCCGTCGGTCAGCAGATCCACCGCCTCACCGGCCAGGTGCCCGCCCTTCACGAGCACCCACCGGGTCCCGTACGACAGCAGGCGCCGGGCTGCCTCGCGCATGCCCGGCTCGTCCTTCACCGTGACGCCGGTCAGCTCGGCCACCTCGTCCAGGTTCGGCGTGGTCACCGTCGCACACGGCAGCAGCCGGGTCCGTACGGCGTCCAGCGCGTCGTCGGCGAGCAGCCGGTCGCCGTGCTTGGAGACGCTCACCGGGTCCACCACGACCGGGGCCGCCTGGTCCGCGAGCAGTTCGGCCACCGTGGTGACCAGCGCGGGCGAGGCGAGCATGCCGGTCTTGACCGCCTGGACGCCGATGTCGTCGACGACGCTGCGGTACTGGGCCCGCACCGCCTCCACGGGAAGCTCCCAGGCGCCCTGCACACCGACGGAATTCTGCGCCGTGACCGCCGTGACCACGCTCATCCCATGGGCGCCGAGCGCCAGCATGGTCTTCAGGTCGGCCTGGATGCCGGCGCCGCCCCCCGAGTCGGACCCGGCGATCGTCAGAACACGCGGCGGCGTCATGCGCGCCCCTCCTCACGGACGCGCAGCGGGGCGTACACGGCGAGAGCCACCAGGAACGCCACGTAGTACGAGATGTCTGCGCCGTGCAACTCGTCGGCGACGGGGCCCACGTACAGGCCGGTGTCCATGAACGGCACCGCCGCGGCGAACGCACCGGCGAAGGCCAGCAGCGACGGCCACATGGACCGCGGCCGGGCCGACTCGGCGACGAGATCGGTGACCGAACCGCGCCGTACCAGCCAGTCGACGACCACGATCGCCACGAATCCCGGGATCCAGTAGCCCACGAACAGCAGCACGTTCTGGAACCGTGCGGTGGTGTCGGCCGCGTGCATCCACAGCACCAGCGGGAAGCCGAGCGCCGCGGCGAGCGCGGCCGCCACGGGACGCGGCACGCGCACACCCACGGTCTGCAGCGCCAGGGAACCGCTGTAGTCGTTCATGGCGTTGCTGCACAGTGCGGCCAGCCCCACGGCCAGCAGCCCGAAGGCCCCCGGTGCGCCCCCGCCCAGCAGCTTGTCCACCCCGGCGGCCGTCTGGTCGGTCAGCGCCGAGGCGCCCCACAGGCCGAGGACCTGCACGGCCAGGAAGGACACCACGAGGCCGAGCAGCGTGCACCAGAACATCCGGGACCGGGAGGTGGTGCTCGGCAGATAGCGGCTGAAGTCGCTGGCGTAGGGGGCCCAGGACAGGGTCAGGCTGAGCGCGATGGTGCTGGTCAGCACGAAGGCGCCCGCCCGGTCGGCACCGTGCGCGCTGCCGCTCGTGGCGAGGTGGACGCCGGCCGGCATGCGCACGGCGATCAGGGCGAAGGCGGCCGCGAGCACAAAGGTCATGACGATCTGGAGCCGGTGGATCGCCTCGTAGCCAAGGACCCCGAGCGCTCCCTGCCCCAGCATCATGACCAGGACGCCGAGCCAGAACGGCCAGCCGCACAGCCGTGCCAGCGCGTCTCCGCCGAACAGTCCGATCAGCGCGTCCCAGGCGACCGACGACAGCCACTGCAGCACCCCGGGCAGGACGACCGCACGCCCGAAGGCCAGCCGGGCCAGGGGGAGCTGGGCGGCGCCGGTGCGGCTGCCCCAGGTGCCGAGGTAGGCGGTGGGCACCGCGCCGAGCACGGTGCCGAGGACGACGGCGGCGAGCGCGGTGGTGAAGTCGAGCCCGAGGGTGATGCCGATGGTCCCGGTGAACACACCGGTCATCGTGAGATTGGGGGCGAACCACACGGTGAACAGCCGCCCCGCGCCGCCGTAGCGGTTGCTCTCGGGGACAGGCTCGATGCCGTGGCCCTCGACCCTGAGGTCGCCGGGAGCGGTGGGCATCCGCCCGTCGAAGACGGCCCGTCGGCCGTCGGCGGGCAGCCCGCCGGAAACATGCGCCAATGGCATGAAAGACATCCCTCCGCCAGTACGAACTGGTTCAGGTTCAACGGGTGTGATCTCAGCCCGCAGATGGGGCACCCCGTGTCCGGTACGGCGGCAAGAGTAACCCGAGCGTCTCTGATCGGCTAAGCGATCCTGGGTTGGATTGAGTTTCCGGGATCGTTTCCCACCGTGGTGGGGAGGCGTGGGCGTGGAGGTGGAATCCCGCGCCGAGTGCTGCCCCTTGTGGCTGGTGGCCGGTGGTGGGTGTGCTGATCGTGTTCACGCCCTGGTGTCGGTGGGCTGCGCGGGGCAGCCGGGTTCGGTCCGTGTGAGCGTGTCCCTCCGGACGCTGGCCGGCACGACCGTGAGGCCGTGCCGGGGAGGGTGCCCTGCGTCGCCTGGGCGCGGGGCGTGGGGAACGACGCCGGGTGGGGCCGGTCTTGGTCCGGTCCTTCCGGCTGGTCTTGGGAGTCGGTGTGAGGACGGCGTTCGCTTCCAGGTTGTCGAGGACCGTCCGGATCGCCATGTGGCCGCTGGTGCGGTCGGTAACGGTCGTGGCCTGGTGGGCCAGGCCGCGGGCTGCGATACGGCGCCAGGCACCGTGGTCGCGGTCGCCCTGCCAACGGCAGTCCTGGTTGGGGCAG
>NZ_JBEYXD010000076.1:0-39158 GCF_040644975.1 Streptomyces sp. NPDC046900
GGCTTCTTGACCGGGTGACGGAAGCCGTCTCCGGTGTTCTCGTAGCCGAGGTCGACCAGGGTGAGGGTGCCCAGTTGGTCGGCGAGCCGGTTCAGCGCATCGAGCAGCCCGTGGTGGCGGGCGCAGGTGGTGTCATGCTCGCGGCCGGGCCGCACCGGTGAGACCCAGATCGGCCAGCCGTCCGGGGCGGAGATGACCTGCACGTTGCCGCCGTGATGCTTGTGCTTCCCGGACCACCAGAGGTCTGCCCCGTTGGGCCCCGGGGCGGCGACGCGGTCGGTGCGGATGACCGTGCCGTCCAGATTGAGATGGGTCAGGCCGGCCGCCTTCGCTCGTTCCAGGGCGGTGGCCAGGTCTGGTGCCCCGGCCGCCAGGACCGTCAGCCCTTCGTGCAGGTATCGGTAGGCGGTGGAGGTGGACAGGGCGTTGTCGCGGGCGAGTTGGGCCAGGCGGGTGCCGTCGATGAACCAGCGCAGGATCAGGACGGCCTGCTTGAAGCAGCCCAGGGCGCGGCGCCCGCGCCGGGTGCCGACCTCGGCTCGATGGCTTCGCAGGAGCCGGGCCAGGTGCTCGGCGGTAGAGCGCCGGACATCGAGCACGGCGGTGTATGTGACACTGGTCGGCACGTGAGGCCCCTCGGTCGGATCTTTCTGTCGCAAGATCGTTCCTACCAGGGGCCTTACGCCTGCCCGGAGTTGGAAGTGCACCACGAGATACCCGGAGGCGAGCACACTCAGCGACCGCCGGTTACCGAGAAAGGCTCAATGACCCACGCATACGGCAGGAGAGCCAAAAAGGACACCCCCCGGCCCGAAGAACCGAGGGGAAACCTTTAATTTCAAGCTAATACGAGCCGGCGCTGATGTCGGGCACCTCGCCCGGCTTGCCTGGCTGCGGCTCCCCTTGTTCGGCGCCCGGGTGCGCCGTCTTCAGCAATTCAGTCGCCTTTGCTTCGACGTTCTCGAACAGTCCCTCGAATTTACCGAGCTTTTGGTAGAAGGCCACGAGCTGCTGCTCGATGTCGCGAAGGAATGCCTCCTCCTCCGCGGGGAATTCCATGCGCACAATGAGCCGCTCGCTCCAGTGGGTCGGCTTCCTCGTGCGGACGTGGATGAACTCGCTCCACCGCTTGTTGAACTTGGCCCGGAAGCCGAGCTCACTCGTGGAGAACGAGGCCGCTGAGCGCCCCATCGCCAAGGCCTCGCGCACGTCGGCGACGATCGACAGGCCGAGGGCGAAGTATTCGCGCCCAGGCGCTGGAGCGAACTTCTTCTCGCGCGCCTTCGAGTCCTCGCGAGCGAGCCGGTCGAGCTCCACGCCGAGGCGCGCGTAGTCCTCGCGGCGCTGGACGAGCACCATCCTGAGCTGCGCGGCGGTTGCCGCGAGGCGCTTGAGCGCGGCGATGAACTCCTCTTCCCGCTTCTGCACCTGGTGCTCGGCCTGAACGCTCCCAGCGGCCGTCGCCCGACTCTCGACCATGTCGATCCGGCTCTTCAGCCCTTTCACCTCGCCCGAGTAGGCGAGATCGGTGACGAAGCCGAGGAGGCCCTCGACGCTGAGCTCGGGGAGGCCGCTACCCTCGTCCTCCTTCGCACCCTCCTTCACCTCCTCCTCGACGGGTAGGACGTCGGGGTCTACGTCTCCCTTCACGACGCGCTTCCGCAACCGGTACATCCGGTACTTCTCGGCCTTCCCGCTCACCTTCCCGACCGCTTTGTCGATCTTCCCGGTCGCAACGAGCCCGAGGTCTGCGATGTGGCCAACCTCGCGCACGAACTTCTTGGCCTCCTCGATTTCGGCCATCCGCTCCAGGTCGGGCTTGGCCTCCTGTTTGATCGACTTGATGCGCTCCTCGATCGCGGTCTGCTGGATACCAAGCCAGGCCGCGTGGAGCGCCGTGGCGTCGGCCCGCATAGTGCCGAGCAGCGCGCTGACGCTCTTATCTGTCGGCGGAATGTGCTCGGGCGCACCATGCGACCTAGCCGCGCGATTGACGAGGGCGTCCGAGCGTGCGAGCTCGGCCCACAGCCCCTCCGCGAACGCTTGCATCACGGCCTCGGGTTCCGTGCCGGTGGCGAGACCAAGCCTTCTGAGCTTCAGCGCCATCCGCACGATCGAGTCGTAGAACTGCTGCCCCTGCGGCACCCACGTGTTGAACTGATTAACGATCTGCGACTCGTCCTTACGGCTCTTTTCGATCTCATTCATGTGGTTCTGGATCCACTCGACGGCGTCCTGATAGAACTCTCGCGTAGAGCCATAGGTCCAAAGCTTGTTCCACCAGCCTTCGAGTTCGCCCCGCTTGATGTTCTCCCGCTCCTCAGCGCGGAGCCCAATCTGCCGCTCCAAGACGTCGAACTTCGGATCGACGAGCCTCGTGTGGAACTCCTTGATCCCTCCGGCCTCACGGATGGCCGCCACATCCTTCTCCGTCTCTCTCTGGAGCTCCGACGCCGTCCCCCGGCTCCGCGGCGCGAGTGCGGCGGCGGCGGCGCGCTCGCCGACGACGGTCGGATCCTCGGTGCCTTCAACTGGCTTACGCTGGAGCATCGGCCGTGCCCAACCTTGGCCGGATGACTGCTGGACGACGTGGGCGAGCTCATGCGCGAGCAGGCGGTGGCCTCCGGCCGTTCCGGGCGCGTATTCGCCGGCGCCGAAGCCGATGTGCCCACCTATGGTGAACGCCCGGGCGTGTAGGTGGCGGGCGGCCTCGGCCGTGGACTCGTCAGTGTGGATTCTGACACCAGAGAGCGATGCGCCCAGGCGCGGTTCAAACCACGCCTTGGTGCCCGCGTCGAGTGCGCGTCCGCCGATGGGAGCCGCGACGCCTGCGCCAGATTCCGTGTCCGTCGATACCGCGGCCCGATGAATCGTGCCGACATCGGCACACGTAGGGCACGGCCTAGACTCATGACATCCCTGACAACCACTGCTCAGCTTGTCCGCGACCCGCTCCGCTTCCTGCTCGTTCATGTCGGTTGGATGGCTCACCGCGACCGTGGGTGCGGTCATCGCCAAAGCCCTGCTGACTCCCGTGCCCCACTGCACGGCGAACGGTGTGCCTGCGGCGACGGTGTCCGCCGCGGCCCGCGCCTCGTGTTCGGCCACGCTAGTCGGCGAGGACATCGAGGCGCTCCCGGGCTGGGTCTGCTGTGCGACGTGGGCCAACTCGTGGGCGAGCAGTCGACCGTCCTCGGGCGTGCGCGGCGCGTAACGCCCCGCCGCGAAGTAGATGTCGCGACCGATCGTGTATGCCGGGGCATCCGCGGCGGCCAGTGGCGTCGATGCGGCGGTGTGCACTCGCACTCCGCTGAAGCCACGCCCGAAGAGCGGCTCCATCCGGTTCCTGGTCTCCGCATCCAGCGGCTGCCCGCGGCCGTCCTGCAAGCCAGGCTCAAAACGCCCTTCGCTGACCGTGTCCCCGTACCTCGGCCGGGCCGGTTTTTGAGCGGGACGGACCGACCTTGACTCCGCTTTGCCGCGATCAGCGAACTGAAAGGTCATGGTCACCCCCAGCAAGCACCGCATGGCCGACCGGACGCGGTGTCTCGGCCTGAGGCTACGGGCCGCAAGTCATCGAAGCGTCACTGCATTCAGTTCTAGTCTCGACGTCGCGGAGCAATCGTCAAGACTTGTGAATGAGTTGACACGCGACTGAGCGCGATCGCTGGTGCTTGAGGCTGGTCCTGGCGGTGTTACGAATCCGCTTGGTGCGACCGCGTTCGGCGAGGATCTCGATGGCGTCAGCGTTCGACGTGGCGGCCGTTTTGCGTTGGAGCCAGTCGGACGACGCGAGCAGGGCGTCGGGGCGCCAAGACTGCCTCAGCGTGATGGTGCGGAAGAGGGTCCATTCCTGCAGGCGGCGAGTCGAGGTCGGATGGCGGATGGTGGCCTGGGCCACCGACTCCGCCCATGGTCCGTAGGCTGGGCCAAGGTGGAGGTCGGTGGACCGGCGGCCCAGGTGAGATCGCCGCGGCACTCGAGGACGCCGCGTAACATGACCCCCGCGGAACTACCGCGTCGAGCCGGAAGTCACAGTTCCAGGGCACGTTGCGTGACATCAGTAGCTGACATCAACAGCGGCGTACAACCGCGCACGGTGGCACGCCCTCGTGATGGTGCTGCACGCGCCTACGGAACCGGCGCCGGCTTGTGCGGTTCGCCGAGCGACTGAACGTCCCGGTGGCGACCACGTTCCACAGGAAGGGCGTCTTCCTGGACGACCACCCGAGCGCACTCGGCGCGGTCGGCTTCATGCGCCACGACTACAGCAACTGCGGCTTCGCCGGGGCCGACGTCCTGATCTGCCTGGAGTACGAGATCCAGGAGTTCGACCCGGTCAAGATCAACCCGTACGGCGACAAGCGCATCGTGCATCTGCACCACTTCCCCGCCAAGGTGGACGCCCACTACCCCGTCACCGTCGGAATCGAGGGTGTCCCCTCCCGGTCGCTGGACGCCCTCGCGGCGGCACTGCCCGACCAACTCGCCTACGACACCGCTCCCAGCGAGAAGATCCGGGCGCTGCTCGCCGAGGAACTCCACTACGGACGTGAGAACGACGCCTTCCCGCTGGTTCCGCAGCGCGTGGTGTCCGATGTCCGCACCGTCCTGGACCGCCACGACATCGTGCTCGCCGACGCCGGCGCCGGGAAGATGTGGATGGCCCGTCTGTACCCGGCGTACGAACCGGAGACCTGTCTGGTCTCCAACGGCCTGTCCACCATGGGTTTCGCTCTGCCGGGCGCGATCGCCGCCAAGCTCGCCCGGCCAGACCGGCGGGTGCTGGCGGTGATGGGCGACGGCTCGATCCTGATGAACTTCCAGGAGCTGGAGACCGCCGTCCGAGAACGCGTCCCCCTGGTCGTCCTCGTCCTGGTGGACCAGGAATAGGGCCTGATCACCTGGAAGATGGAACTCGAGCTCGGCCGTCACTGCCCTACGCGGTTCACCAACCCGAACCTGGTCGCGTACGCGGAGAGCTTCGGTGCGCACGGCTACGCGGTCAAGGCGGCCGACCAGCTGCTGCCTGTCCTGCGACGCGCCCTGGCCGACGGCGCCGTCTCCGTGATCGTCTGCCCCGTCGACTACTCCGAGAACCTGCGGCTTTCCGACAGACTGGGCGCGCTGCGCGGCCCGTTCTGACCATGACGTCGGCACCGCAACTGCCGGGCCAGGTCGGCGGGTTGGCCGCACGAATCCGGCCGCGGCGGAGCCGGAATCCGGAAGGCAGGATCAGGCGTCCTTGGCGGCGCCGACGGTGGGCAGGCCGAGGGTGACGGGGCGCGCATGGCGAATGGCGGTCCCGGAAACCCACGGAGCGTCACAGGCCGATGCCGGCGGAGGCCTTCCGTGACTCATCGGGTGAAGGCGTCGAACCAGGTGAGGACCTGGTCGACCAGTTCCTCGCGGTCCGTGATCACGGTGCTCACCGCGGTGCCGCCGAGTAGTTCGTCCAAGCGGATCACCCTTATCACGGGCCCGCTGTTGAGCTGACGCCACGCCCTGATGATCAGCAACGTCGAACGCTCGGTGTCTTCCATGGTCGAAGCTCCACTCTGCCCGACTGTGCCCCAGACCCTGACGCCTGAGCGTCACGCATCGCGTTCACCGCGGTGCGGGCACGGTGACGCCAGCGTGACGGCGTGCACCGGACCGTGAACAGCACTGCGGGCGTTGCGAAGGAGACAGAGCCATGCCTATCAGTCCCACCTATCCGGGCGTCTACATCGACGAGCTGCCGAGTGCGGTGCGCACCATTGTCGGGGTACCGACGTCGATCGCCGCCTTCGTCGGGACGGCGCTGCGCGGTTCGGTGACAGATCCGGTGCACATCACCAGCTGGGCCGATTACGAGCGTGAGTTCGGCGGCCTCGACAAGACGAGCGAGATGAGCTACGCGGTCTACCAGTTCTTCCAGAACGGTGGCGCGGAAGCGGAGATCGTCCGGATCGTCGCGAACGAGCCGGCAGATGTCCCCGCGGACGGGCCGACGTACCCGGCACCCGCCACGATCGTCCTCGCCGCCGCGTCCGGCGCCGCTACCGACGCGGTCGACCTCACGGCGGTCAGCCCGGGTGACTGGGGCAATCACCTGCGCGCCCGCGTCGACTACCAGACCCGGGACAAGGCGGCGAGCGCGGACGATCAGAAGAGCTTCAACCTCACGCTGCGGGACACGGTCACCGGCGTCACCGAGACCTACCTCAACATCAGCGCCACTCCGGGCAGCAGCAGTCGGCTGAGTGTCGCGCTTGCCGGTTCCGCTCTGGTCACTGTGCCGGCATCGGCGGACGGCAAGCTGCTCAAGAACAACGCGGACGTCCCGGCAGGGCAGGATCCGTTCCCCGACGGCAAGGGCATGGGCCACGGCGACTGGTATGTCGATGCTGGAGGCGGCGTCGACGGCACCGCAACCCCGACCAGTGCCGACTACCTTGGCGAGAGCTCCCCGGTCAAGGACGGCAAGCAGGGGATCTACCAGCTGTTGAAGACCGATATCTTCAACATCCTGTGCCTGCCTGGGCCGGCCGGCCAAGTCGGCGATGCGGCCCACCCCGCGGGGATTCTGGCCCAGGCGGCGAAGCTCTGCGTCGACCGGCGGGCCATGCTGCTGGTGGACCCGCCCGATGGCTGGAAGAGCGTCTCCGACGTCGAGAAGGCCGCCGCGTCGGGTGGCAGCGGACTGCCGCTGACCGGTGACCTCGCCAAGAACGCGGCACTGTACTTCCCCCGGGTCATGATCGCCGACACCGAACAGCAGAACATCGTCCGAGATTTCCCGCCGTGCGGTGTGGTCGCCGGGGTGTGGGCGCGTACGGATGTCGCACGCGGCGTGTGGAAGGCCCCGGCCGGCACCGACGCCGGCCTGAGCGGTGTCGTCGCGCCACAGGTCCTGATGACCGACCAGGAGAACGGCATCCTCAACCCGCTTGGCGTCAACTGCCTTCGTCAACGGCCGGTGATCGGCAACGTGGTGTGGGGCGCGCGCACGCTCAAGGGCGCCGATATCCTCGCCGACCAGTGGAAGTACGTGCCGGTGCGCCGGCTCGCGCTGTTCATCGAGGAGAGCCTGTTCCGCGGCACCCAGTGGGTGGTCTTCGAGCCGAACGACGAGCCGTTGTGGTCGTCGATTCGGCTCAACGTCGGCGCGTTCATGAACACGCTGTTCCGGCAACGGGCGTTCCAGGGCCGCACCCCGCAGGAGGCCTACCAGGTGGTGTGCGACTCGACGAACAATCCGCAGAACGACATCGACCGCGGGATCGTGAACATCCTTGTCGGCTTCGCCCCGCTCAAGCCCGCAGAGTTCGTGATCATCCACATCCAGCAGCTCGCCGGCCAGATCCAGGTGTGAGAGAGGGACGGTCATGGTCGACAGCAAGACGAAACGGCGCGACCCGTACATGAACTTCCGGTTCCGGGTCAAGTTCGGCGGCGGCACCGAGTACATCGCCGGTGTGAGCAAGGTGACCGGGTTCAAGCGCACCACCGAGCCGGTCAAGCACCGCCACGGCGGCAACCCGGCGAACAGTTACAAGCTTCCCGGCCGCACCGAGTATGACCCGATCACGCTGGAACGCGGGGTCACCAGCGACAAGGTGTTCGAGCAGTGGGCGAACCGGGTGTGGAGCTATCACAACTCCGGCAGCGGGCTTGAGTCGTCGCTCAAGGACTTCCGCCGCGACATCATCGTCGACGTCTTCAACGAAGCCGGCCAGAAGGTGTTGTCCTATCAGGTGTTCAACTGCTGGGTTTCGGAATACCAGCCGGTCTCCGATCTGGACGCCAACGCCAACGCGGTCGCCATCCAGCACATCAAACTGGAGAACGAGGGCTGGGTCCGTGAGGACCTGCCGGAGCCGGTCGAGACCAGTTTCGAAGACCCGGCCTGACCATGGGCACGCTCACCGAGGCCGGCCTGCTCGCCGTGTGGGAAGCCGGACGCGGCAAGGACGCCGTCCGGCGGGCGCTGGTGCTCGCCGCGGCCGGCGCTGCCGATCCGTCGTCCGTGGCGGATCTTTCCGTTGGCAAGCGCGAGGAACTCGTGCTCGCTCTGCGGGAACGGTGCTTCGGCTCGACGTTCCCCTGCGCGGTCACCTGCCCGTCGTGTCGACAGGAGCTCGAACTGGAACTGACCGTCGATGATATTCGAGCCGGCGAGCCGGACGGCGACCGCCGGTTGCGGGTCAATGGGTTCGACGTCGAGTTCCGGCTGATCACCAGCAGGGACCTGCTCACTGTCGGGGTCGGCGCATCGGACGCGCACCGGGACGCCCGGCGGGCACTGCTCGGGCGGGTGTTGACATCGGCCACGACGCACGGGGAGCGGGTGAGCGTTGACGACCTGCCGAACGAGGTACTGGACGCGCTCGCCAACGCACTGTCCACTCAGGACCCGCAGGCGGACGTCCGGTTGGAGCTGGACTGCGTGGACTGCGGACATGAATGGGCCTCGCCGTTCGACGTCACCACCTACCTGTGGGCGGAACTGGACGCGTACGCACGGCGGTTGCTGCACGACGTGCACGTGCTGGCAAGCGCCTACGGCTGGTCCGAGGACGAGGTGCTCGCGGTCGGTCCCTCACGCCGGCAGTGCTACCTGGAACTGGTGGCGCGATGACCGATTTCGTGAGCCGCCTGCTCGGCATTGCCAGTACGAGCACACCGCCGATTCGGCCGTTGATCGGGTCGCTGTTCGAGCCCCAGCAGCCGCGGCAACCCGAGGAAGAGCCACTGCCGATGGGCGACGTGACCGGCCACAACGCTCCACCGTGGCCTGTCGGCGCCCCGGAAGCGCCGCGTTCCGCCGCGTCGGCGGGGCCGGAAACGGTGACGCGCCAACCGGAATCGCCGATCGGACGGGGCACGGGACACGAGGTCGTGCCGCCGGCACCTCGACCGGCACCGGCCCGGCTTGACGTAGGGGACGAGCCGCCGACGCCTCGACCGGCACCGGCCCGGCTTGACGTAGGGGACGAGCCGCCGACGCCGCGCAAGCGCGACACGGCGGACATCGGCGACGTTGCGCCCGTGCGTCCGCAGGGTGCCGAGATCGTCCCGTTGGCCGCCCCCCGGCCGCTAGGACAGCCGACGGAGACCAGCGCGGTTGAGCCGCAGGGTGATCACCGGCCCGCCGTGGTGACTCGGCGCGACGTGGACGCCGCGACCAAACCCGTCCGGGAGCACCCGGTCCGGCCCCTCCACACCGTCGTGCGACCGGCGGTCGCGATCCCCGGAGCGCCCTGGCCGGCGTCCCGGCGCGAACGCGCCGCCGAACCGAGCGTGCACATCACCATCGGCAGGGTCGAAGTCAAGGCGACCCAGGAAACCTCCGCGCCACAACGGAAACAGCCCGAGCGGCGGCCGGCGATGAGCCTCGACGACTACCTGCGCACGCGCTCGGGAGGCGATCGCCGATGAGTGACGAGGACGCGATCGCCGCCGTCACCAAGACGCTGAGTGGGCTCATCCTCGGCGCGCTCGCCGATGTCAGCGGTGCGGGCGTGGACACCAAGCCGCTCAATGAACTCGCCAACGGCACCCGCGACAAGCTGGTGAACATCTACCTGTTCCAGGCCGATGTGGACGGTGCGCTGCGCAACGCCGACCGGCTCGACCTGGCGCCAGGTGAGACCGGCGACCAGCCGTTCCCGTTGGTGCTGCACTACCTGATCACGCCGTTCGTCCGGCACGACCCCGACCTCGACGCGCACCGGCTGCTCGCGCGAGCAGTCCGGGTGCTGCACGGCAACCCGGTGCTGCAGCGCGGAGAACTGGCCGCGTTCGCGCCGGAGAGCAACGTCGCCAAGCAATTGGACCGAATCAGGATCACCTGGCAGCCGTTCGGCGAGAAGGACATCTATTCGCTGTGGTCGGCGTTCCAGACGCCGTACCGGATGTCGGTGGCTTACGAGGTGAGCGCGGTGCTCATCGACAGCCACCGCGCGCCGACCGCGCCGGTGCCCGTGCTCAAGCGCGGCCGCAACGACGAGGGTCCCGGCGTCCAGGCCGGCGTGCCGCTCGGGTTGCCGGCCCTCACCGCGGCCGTGCCGCCGAACAACCAGCCAGCGGTCCGGCTCGGCGAGCAGGTTTCGTTGCGCGGCAGCGGTTTGTCGGCCCAGTCCGCCGAGGTCCGGCTCAGCCATCCGCTGCTGCCGGCCCCGGTTGTGGTGCCGGTCGCCCCGGGCGCGCTCACCGACAACGAGGCACGGTTCATCGTCGGCGCCACCGGTGTTCCGGCCGGGCTGTGGTCGGTCGGGCTCGCGCTCACCAGGCAGGTCATCGAGGGCGGGGTGGTCCGCCCGATCGTCACGTTCACCAACGAGGTTCCGCTCGCGGTCGCGCCTCGGATCACCCACCTGCCGGCGGACGTGCCGCAGGCCACGGACGGCAGCGCGGTGATCGACCTGACCTATACCCCTGCCGCACTGCCCGGCCAGCCAGTGCTGCTCGTCTTCGACGGACAGGCCGTGCCACCCGACCCGCCCGGCACCGGCGCGCCTCGGCCGGCGGACAACCCCCGGTTCACGGTGCCGCACGCGACGAAAGGCCAGCATCTGATGCGGCTGCGGGTCGCCGGAGTGGACAGCCTGCTGATCGACCGCTCGGGAGCCCGGCCGTCGTTCGACCCGACCCAATCGGTGACGGTGATCTGATGACCGATCCAGGAAACGTTCCAGTGGACGATGCGGAAGCGCTGGAAGCCGCCAACGGCCGGTTTCTCGCCGCGTCGCTGACGTGGTTGCGGCTGCTGCTGCAGCGGGCGATCGCCAGTGGTCCGGTGCTTCCGGAGTCCACATCGACGCAGTCCCGGCCGGCGGAGCCGGCGCCCGCGCGGCCCGCGCGGGCCAAGTCGTTCTGGCGTGCCGAGCCGCCGCCAAGGCCCAGCGTGGACAGTCTCGGGGTGACCAATAGTCAGATCGCTGCGGCGGCACAGGCGATCAGGGACGCCGAGGCGGTGTCACCGCCGCCCCCGCTCGCCGAACTGGCCGACCGGCTCGGGCTCTCCAGGTTCGAGCGCGACACCCTGCTGCTGTGTCTGGCGGTCGAACTGGATCCGTCGATCACCCGCCTGTACGCGCTCGCGCAGGGCAACGAGCAGATGACCTACCCGACGTTCGGGCTCGCTCTGGCGCTGCTGCCCGACCCGGCGTGGGAGGTGGTGTCCCCGCAGGGCGGGTTGCGGTACTGGCGGCTCGTCGAGATCACCCAGCACGCCGCCCAGAGCCTGGTCGGCAGCGCGCTGCGCGCCGACGAACGGATCGTCAACCACGTCAAGGGCATGAACTATGTCGACGACCGGCTGGCCCCGCTGATCGAACGGCTCGACCCGGTGCCCGCAGTGGACCTGCCGCCGTCGCAGCAGGCCGTCGCCGACGAGATCACCCGCAACTGGCAGCGACCCGGCGCACCGGTGGTCCAGCTCGTCGGCCCGGACGGTCCTGGCAAGCGTCTCGTGGCCGCCCATGCCGCATCCTCGAGCGGGCTGGTCGCCTGCCGCCTGCCCGCGGCACTGCTGCCGGCCGAACCGGCCGAACTGGACAACCTCGCCCGGCTGTGGCAGCGCGAGTCGACGCTGCTGCCGCTTGCGCTCTACCTCGACGTCGAGGACGCCGACCCCGGCGAATCACGGCCGGGCCGTTTCCTCGCGCGCACCGGGGGGACCTCCCTGTTCGCCAGCCGCGAGAGCTGGCCTGACATGGGCCGCGGGTCGCTGGTGCTCGACGTCGCGCCGCCAACCCCGACCGAACGCGCCCAAGCCTGGCAGGCCGTGTACGGGCCGGGCGAGGACGCGGACGCGCTCGCCGCACAGTTCGGCCTTGAACTGCCGGCCATCCGGGAAGCGGCGGCCGTTGCCGACGGCGACCCGGCCGCCGCCTGGCGGGCGTGCCGGGTCCGCACCCGGCCGCGCCTGGACGCCCTCGCGCAGCGGCTGGAGACGCGGGTGACCTGGGACGACATCGTGCTGCCCGACGACGGCCGCCGCATTCTCGAACAGATCGCCGACCAGGTGGCGCACCGCCCGACGGTGTACGAGACGTGGGGCTTCGGCGAACGCATCACCCGGGGGCTCGGCGTGAGCGCGCTGTTCGCCGGGCCGAGCGGTTCGGGCAAGACGATGGCCGCCGAGGTGCTCGCCAACCATCTTCGGCTGGACCTGTATCGGATCGACCTGTCCGCCGTGGTGAGCAAGTACATCGGTGAGACCGAGAAGAACCTGCGCAGGCTGTTCGACGCCGCGGAGGGCGGCGGCTCGATCCTGTTCTTTGACGAGGCGGACGCACTGTTCGGCAAGCGCAGCGAGGTCAAGGACTCGCACGACCGCTACGCCAACATCGAGGTCAACTACCTGCTGCAGCGGATGGAGGGCTACCGAGGGCTGGCCGTGCTGGCCACCAACCTTCGCTCGGCACTGGACAGCGCGTTCCTGCGGCGGCTGCGGTTCATCGTCGAGTTCCAGTTTCCCGGCCCCGGCCAGCGCCGCACGATCTGGGAGAAGGCGTTCCCGCTTGCCGCGCCACGCGGCGACCTCGACTACGAGCGGCTCGCCCGGCTTCAGGCCAGCGGCGGCATGATCCGAAACATCGCGCTCAACGCGGCATTCCTCGCAGCCGCGGCGCGGACGCCGATCACCATGCCGCACGTACTCGCCGCAGCGCGCACCGAATTCCAGAAGCTCGAACTGCCCATGCCCGAGCGCGACTTCGCATGGGACGGAGCACTGGCCTGATGAAGATCGAACTGCACATCGACCGCTTGGTCCTCGACGGCGTCAACGGCGACCCCGACGTGATCAGGAAAGCCCTGCACACCGAGCTGACCAGGCTGATCGCGGCGGCACCGACCTCGACCTGGCAGCCGTCGCGAACACCGCGGCTGCGGGGCCCTGAGATGAGCGTCGGTCAGGCGAGCTCGACGGGCCGGGACATCGCCAGATCCGTCTACCAGGCGGTCAGCCATGGGCAATGAACGCATCACCCGACCGGCATCGCCGCCCGTGCACTGGCCCGACGGCCGGTTTGCGCCGCACACCGCCGACGGTGAACAACTCCGAACCGGACTGGCGCGAGCACTTCGCCGAGGCGTTCTTGCTCTACGTCATCGATCCAGAAGGGCTGAAACGGTTGCACTCCAACGTGTAGTGGTTCTTCGCGCAACCCCCAACCCCGACCCGGCCCAGCCGCCGTGAACGCATACCCGAGGAGGTGGACCGATGGCCCAACATGCCAGAAAGTCGCCGCGTGACCGGACCGGAGTCGTTCCGCTGCTGCCCGCCGCGAAACGGGAGGCGGGGCCGGTGTTCGACGGACCGGACCGGCAACGTCTAGAAGCCGGGGTCGGCGCGGACTTCAGCCAGATGCGAGTACACGGCGGACCCGCGTCGGCGGAGGCGGCCGCACGACTGGGCGCCCGCGCTTTCACCATTGGTCAGGACGTGTATCTCGGTGCCGAGGCACACCGGCTGCCCGGTGTGGCGCGCACCCGACTGCTCGTGCACGAGGCGGTGCACACCGCGCAGCAGGGCACGCACTCGACCCTGCCGGACACGCTGCCGGTGTCCGCACCCGGCAGCGCGGCCGAACGCGAGGCGCACGACATCGCCGACGCGGTCACCGACCCGTCGCCCTCGGCGCGACTGGTGCGGCACATCACGCAGGGCGGTGGCCCGGCCGTTTCCCGGCTGCCCGGCCCGATTGTGCAACGCGACCTGGCGGGGAGTTACGCGATCGACGAGGACGCGTTCGACCTGAACCTGAAAACCGAATCCCACCCGGGCGCCAAATCCGGTATGAGCGGCACAATCACCTTCACGCCGGGTACGAAGGCGCCGGATTCCGCGCTGATCAAGCTGCTCCAGGTCGTCCGCGTCATCGACAGCGGCACCGACAAGGATTACGTGTGGGCCGGTGGCGAGGCCAACCGCAACAAGGCGATGACGACGGCCAACCCAACCACCGAGGTCAAGCCGGGTTTCTTTGTCGATCATTCCGCAGCCGCAGCCAAGGTCCGGACCGCGAAGAAGGACCCGCCGGTGTCGCCCTATTACCGGGATTACTGGCCCAACGCCACAAGGAGCCAGGACGGCGCCAAGAAAGGCAGGACGATCAAAAGCGCGTCGCTGTGGGACTATCCCGGCTCGTCGGGCGCGATGAAGTTCCGCTTCGAAACCGCCGCCAAGGCGTCCGACACCGGCCACATCTACGGCGTCGTCAAATGGGGTTTCGATCTGACCGACCCGGCGAAAGGCACGGTGTCCGGTGAGTTCGCCAAGACCCAAGACGCCCAGACCAGCACATTCGACGCGGCGGTCAAGGCGTTTGACGAGTTCTACCGCAATCCCGGCAGTTCGAAGGCGCCATGAAAGGGGGCACGGTGACCGATTCGCAGGACGTCGAGCGACTGCTGGCCGCGATTGACCACGATCCCGATCAGCTGCACCTGGACCGCACGCCCGCGGTGTCGGCGCTGGCCGAACTGGGCTGGCGCGCGGCACCGGGTCTGCTCGACCTGATGGCCACCGCTGAAGCGCCGACCAGGCTGCGGGCCGCGACGGCCCTGGAGCTGATCGTCGATCGCGAACACGGATTCGTCGCCGGACAAGGGTTTCCCAGCCCGGAGGCGGAGGACGCCGTCCGCGTGCTGTGGGCGGCCAACGGGGGCTACCGGCACGACGCCGACGAGTCGGCCCGCGCCGAGTCCGTCCGGCGATGGCGGGAGTGGCTGACGCGGCGCAGCGAAGCCGGAGCGGAAGCGGCCGGCGCAGAGGAGGGCGAGCGATGACGACCGTCGACCGGGATCAACTGGCCGAAAAGTACCTGATCGGGGACCAACTGGCGCGGTTCGAACGGCAGATGGAACGCGGTCAGTTCTTTACCCACGCCGCGTTCGCGAATGTGCACCAACGGCTACGGGACGTCGAGGTGCTCCTGCACGGGCTGACCGACATCCTGCTCGGGCTGGGACTGGTGACCGAGCCCGAGCTGGTGCGCGGGTTGGAATCCGTTGCGCCGCAACTGGTCGACGCGTCGTCGGTCGGCGTTGTGGTGGCCAGTGAGCCGGACCAGCCGGCGGCGGACCCGGAGCCGGTCGACTGCGCGGCAAGAATGCACGTCTGCCACGCGGTGTGCTGCCGACTCGACTTCGCCCTCTCCGTGCCGGAAATCGAGGCCGGGTCGGCACGCTGGGACCTCGGTCGGCCTTACCACATCCGGCACGAGGCGGACGGCAACTGCACGCACAATGACCCGGAAACCGGCCGCTGCGGCATCTACCAGGATCGGCCTTCGGTATGCCGCAGGTATTCCTGCCGAGGCGACGAGCGGATCTGGCGGGACTTTGACCAGATGGAACTCAACACCGAGTGGATCGAGGCCAACTTCCCATCCCGGGACTCCCGGCCGCGCGCGGTGTTCGTGCCCATCCCGACAATCCCGCCACGTGCCGAACCGGGAGTGGCGCGATGAGTTCGTTTCCCGAGGCGCTGGTTCCGGTGCGGGGTGGGTTCGTGCTCATCGATCCCGACCGCGGCACCGTGCTGAAGACCATCCCGTTCCAGTACAACCCGGACACGCTCACCAGGACGTTGACGCCGCAGGGCATCGGCAAGGAGCCGGGCGACCGGCTGGAAGTGCTGCGGCTCAAGGGGCCCGCGCAGGAGCAGTTCAAGTTCGACGCGGAGTTCGACGCGACGGACGCGCCGGACAAATACCCGGACGGACTGTATCCGGTGCTTTCCGCGCTTGAGTTGAGCATTTATCCCACGGTGCGACAGCTTCAGCACGAGGACGCCCTGGCGCGCAGCGGGCAGATCGAGGTCGCGCCGATGGAGTCACCGCTCATGGTGCTGGTGTTGGGGCCCAGGCGGGTCGTGCCGGTGCGGATCACCGAGTTCAGCGTCACCGAGGAGCTTTTCGACCAGGCCCTCAACCCGATCCGGGCGAAGGTCAGCGTAGGGGTGCGCGTACTCACCGTCGACGACCTCGGGCACCAGCACCACGGCGGTGTGCTCTACCTGACCTACCAGGGGCGCAAGGAAGGTTTCGCGCAAGCGGTCCGCAATCCGATCTCCGACGTCGGCACTCCGCGGGTGTGACCGGGTCCAGACGCTGAAAGGAAGGCCATGTTCGCCATCACCAGCCGCTACCAGGGACTCCCGACCGCGACCTATCGTCTGCCGGACGGGCGGACGGTGACCTATGTGCGGCGGCGGTTCTTGCCGCAGCCGCAGGACCTCTCGCTGCTTCGCGAGCACGTCGTCGTGGCGGGCGAGCGGCTGGACCGCATCGCGTTCACGGAGCTCGGCGATGCCGAACTGGCGTGGCAGATCGCCGACGCGAACCGCGCGATGGACCCTGACGAACTCGTTGTCACCGGACGGCGGCTGCGGATCACGCTGCCGGCCGCGGCCGGCCCGGGCACCGCATCGCTGCTGTTGCCGGGAGCCGTCCATGGCTAGGAGCATCCAACTGCTGCTGCAGATCGGCAACGTCGTCACCATCCCCGCGCCGCAGCCGCTGATGGACGCGCTGCAGTCCGTGCAGGTGACGTCAAGTGCCGGGTCCCGCAGCGGGTTCCAGCTCACCTTCGCGGTGAGCAAGAAGTCGGTGATCACGCGCACCCTGCTGCCGGCCGGGCTGCTCGACCCGCCCGCGCGCGTGATCATCACGGCGATCGTGGCCGGGTCGATCGAGGTGCTGATGGACGGCGTGATTACCCGGCACGAGCTGAGCCCGAGCGACACGCCTGGTGCGTCGACGCTCACCGTGACCGGTGAGGACCTGACGCTGCTGATGGACCTGCGCACCGAGCATGCCTGCTACCCGGCCATGGCGCACAACGTCAGAGCCAAGCTCGTGCTGCTCAAGTACGCCATGTACGGGGTGATCCCGGCGGCGGTCCCGCCCGTCATTCCCACCATCCCGAATCCGCTCGACCAGATCCCCGTCCAGTCCAGCACCGACCTGGAGTACCTGCGCAGCCTGGGCAAGGAGGTCGGGTACACCTTCTATCTGGTGCCGGGACCGTTGCCGGGCGCAAGCATCGGCTACTGGGGGCCGGAAATCCGTGTCGGCATCCCGCAGCCCGCGCTGACCATCAACTCCGGGGCCGCGGACAACGTCGAGTCGCTGTCGTTCAGCTTCGACGGCCTGTCCCGCACGCAGTACAGGGTACGTATCACCGAACCGAACACGAAGACCGCCATCTCGGTGCCGATCCCCAGCCTGAGTCTGCTGAAACCGCCGCTCGCCGTCCGTCCGGCGATCGCGCTCAAGGAGGAGCCGATCCACAAGCTGACAGATCGTTCGATCACCGACGCGATGCTGCGTGCGGTGAGCGTGACATCGAAGTCAGCGGATGCCGTCACCGGACAAGGAAAACTCGACGTGCTGCGCTACGGCCGGGTGCTCACGTCGCGCGGACTGGTCGGCGTCCACGGTGCGGGGCCGGCGTACGACGGCCTCTACTACGTCAACAGCGTCACGCACGACATCAAGCGCGGCGAATACACCCAGAGCTTCAGTCTGGCCAGGGACGGTTTCATCCCCTTCCCCGATCAGGTGGCCCCATGACGACACCGAACGCCAATCAGCAGCCCGACTTCCGGGACCTCTACCGGGGTGTCGTCGTGTCGAACTTCGACCCCATGCAACAGAACCGGATCATGGTCCGGGTCGACGACGTGCTCGGCGACGACCCATGCATCTGGGCAACCCCGCAATACGCGACGGCCGGCATGCATGTCGTGCCGTCCGTGCAGTCCGGTGTGTGGATCAAATTCGAGGACGGCGACGTCAACCGGGCCGTGTGGACCGGGTTCTGGCGTGGCGGCACCGTCGAGCAGCCGCCGGTCGCCACGATGGTCCCGCCCGAGGTGCCGCAGGTCGTGCTCAGCACACCCGCGGGGAACTACCTGCTGCTTGCCGACGCCACCGAGCCGACCGGAGGCATCCGGCTGCAGCTCCACGGGCAGGCCGGGCCGTACATCAAGCTGAGCGAGGCGGGCATCGAGCTGTCCTGCGGCCCGGGGCTGGCCAGCATCCGCCTCGCCGGCACGTCGGTGATCATCAACAACGGCACCTTCGTCGTGCCGAAATAGGGGGAGAGATGCCCGGCCTTGCTGCCCACACCGGAATGATCATGACCTGCCCGCACGGTGGCATCGCGACGATCCTGCCGGCCGGCCCCCCCGGCGCGCTGGTCAACGGACTGCCGGTGGCAACCACGGCAAACCGGATCGTGGTCGCCGGCTGCGTCGCGCAGCCGCCGTGCGCGACAGTGCAATGGGCCAATGTGTCATCGGTACTGATCAACGGCAGGCCGATGCTGACCCAGGCACCGCCACCCACCCCGCCCCCGGTGCCCGGCGGCGGGGTGTGCGTCGGCTCGGCCACACCCGGACCGCCGCTGGTCGCGACGATGCAGCTGTTGGTCACCGGACTGTGAGGGGGGACGCCATGGACATCGACTTCCCCTTCCACATCGACTCGCGTGGCCGCACCGCGGACGCGGACTACCCGGACCACGTACGGGAGATGATCGAGCAACTGCTGTTCACGACGCCCGGCGAACGGGTGAACCGGCCCGACTTCGGCTGCGGTCTGCTCGACCTGGTCTTCGAGCCCAACAGCGTGGAACTCGCCGCCGCGCTTCAGGTGTCGGCCGAAGGCGCCCTGCAGCGCTGGCTCGGCGACGTGATCGTGGTCGACTCGTTCCAGGTCACGGCCGAGGAGAGCACGCTCCGCATCGAGCTGCGGTACCTGATCATCGCCACCGGCGAGGTGCGCACCGACGTCATCGAGGGGAGCGTGACGCGATGACCTGCGCCGACGAACGGCGCAGGGCCAAGGTGCGCGCCGGCGGATTCAACGGCATCGACAGCGTCGATGTCTGCGACGGCGACCAGGGCGATGAGCTGATTGTCATTTTCTTCGGCAAAGCGCCGGAAGGATTGGCACCGGCGAACTTCCGCATCGACGGGGGCCACCAGATCACAGGGATCGTGGTCCAGGAAGTGCGCCGGTATGCCGACGAGGACCGCCAGTTGGAGGACCGGCTGGTGCTCAAGGTCGACCGGCAGGGCGACCTGTCGACCTACCGGCTGAGCGTCGTGCAAGCCGATCCGCATGGCAGGCCGGGCACCGAACCGTACCCGGGATTCGACCCCCGCTACGCGAGCGCGGCATTCACCTTCCGGCCGGAATGCGCCGACCTGGACTGCGCCACGGACTGTTGTTCCTCCCCAGGGGACTGCCCACCGGATACTGCTCCGGCGCCGGAGATCGACTACCTGGCAAAGGATTACGAGAGCTTCCGCCAGCTGCTGCTCGACCGGCTCAGCCTCACCATGCCGGCCTGGACCGAACGGCACGTGCCCGACATCGGCATCACCCTGGTGGAGCTCCTTGCCTACGAGGGCGACCGGCTCACCTACCGCCAGGACGCAGTGGCCACCGAGGCATACCTCGACACGGCACGGCGACGGGTGTCGGTCCGCCGCCACGCCCGGCTGGTCGACTACGCGATGCACGACGGGTGCGCCGCGCGAGCATGGGTCTGTCTGGAGACCGACGAGGACCTGACACTGCCCGCCGGCGACTTCCGTTTCGCCACGCTGGCCGCCACCGTGCTGCCCGGCCTGGGCGCCGCCCTGCTCGCCACCGACCTCGACCGCCGCAACCTCCCGCCCTATCAGGTGTTCGAGCCGGTGCACGACGAGGACGTCGCGCTGTACCGCGACCACAACGTGATCCACCTGTGGACCTGGGGCGACGCCGAATGCTGCTTGCCGGCAGGCACGACGTCGGCCACCCTCGTCGACAGCGCCCCGAACACCGACACCATCGCCGACCAGCAGGGCAATCAGCAGCGGCGGATCTTGCGACTGCGCCCGGGCGATGTGCTGGTGTTCGAGGAGATTCTCGGTGCGAAGACCGGCGCGGCGGCCGACGCCGACCACACGCACCGGCAGGCGGTCCGGCTTATCTCGGTCACCAAGGACGTCGACCGGCTGTACGACCAGCCGGTCCTGCGGGTCAGCTGGGCGCGCGAGGACGCGCTGACGTTCCCGCTGTGCGTCAGCAGCAAGGGCGGTCCACAGTGCACCGACCTCGAAGTCGGTGTCGCCCGGGGCAATGTCGTGCTGGTCGAGCACGGCCGGGGTATCGACTGGTGCCACCAGCTGCCCGAGACCATCAACGTTCCCCTTGTGCCACCGGGCGAACCCGGCTGCCCGGAGCCGGTGTGCTTCGGCTGCCCCGACGACAACCCGGCGGGCGGACGGCCGTCGTACCCGCCGCTGCCGATCCGCTTCTCCCCTTCGCTGCGACTGTCGCCGGTGACCCAGAGTGTGCCGTTCCCGTCGGACGCCACCGTCGCCGCCGCGCAGGCCAAGCGGCTGCTCGGCCTGCCGGAACGGGCCCGGCGCAGGCTCACCGCGATCTGGCGGCGGCTGCTCCCGCCGCAGAACCAGCTCACACCCGCCGACCGTGCCTACCTGGTCACGCTGTTCGGCGAGGCCGTCCTGCAGCGCGTCCAGGTCGACCAGCAGCCGAGGCAGGTGCTGCGCACGCTGCTCGCGCGGTTCGACGAGCTCCTGGCGGCGAAACTCGCGCGGTGGGCCGAGCTGGTCTGCCGGGCGCGGGCCGGATACGTGTTGCGGTTCGACGCCGAGGGCTGGGAAATCGGCCAGAGTTGGGGCGAATACGAGCGCGACCGGTTGCGCGAGACCGACCCGGTGTTCCGAGGACCGGCGGTTACCGCAACCACCCAGGACCCACGGGCCGCGCTGCCGGACGTCCGGGTCACCGACCAGTACGGCCACGGCTGGCGACCACGTCGTGACCTGCTCGACAGCGGCCCCGCCGATCGTGACTTCGTCGGCGAGGTCGATGACGACGGCGTGCTGCAGCTGCGCTTCGGCGACGGCCGCAACGGCGCCGAGTTTCCGCTCGCTGACGCGCCGGGCCGGCAGTGCGCCGTGCGTTACCGGGTCGGCAACGGCACGCCCGGCAACGTCGGCGCGGAGGCGATCAGCCGGATCGTGTTCTGCTCGACCCACCAGCACGGCATCCGCCTGGTGCGCAACCCGTTGCCCGCCACCGGTGGCGTCGATCCCGAACCCGTCGACGACGTCCGCCAGCTCGCCCCGATCGAGATGACCAACCAGCTGCTGCGGGCGGTCACCGCGGACGACTACGCCACCGTCGCCGGCCGCACACCAGGGGTGCGGCGGGCCGCGGCGGACCTGCGCTGGACCGGCAGTTGGTACGAGGCACAGGTGGCGATCGAGGCGTTCGGCACCGAGGTGGCCCCCGATTGGCTGCTGGACTCGGTTCGGGAATCGCTGTTCCGGTATCGCCGGATCGGCCACGACCTCGCCGAGTTCAGCGCAACCCTGGTGCCGCTCGATGTCGCCCTGCATGTCCAGGTCGACCCCGATTACGTTGCCGCGCATGTGAAAGCCGCGCTGCTGGCGGTGTTCGCCGGACTGTTCGCGCCGGACGTTCTGACCTTCGGCACGCCGATCCGGGTGAGCCGGCTCGTCGCCGCTGCGGTCTCGGCGCCCGGCGTGCGGCACGCCGAGGTCACCCGACTGGCCCGGCTGTTCCCCGGCCCTGGCACTCCCGGCGACGCCCTGACCACCGGCGTCCTGCCGATCGGCCCGCTCGAAGTCGGCCAGTTGGACAACGACCCGGCCCGGCCGGAGAACGGCCGGCTCACGCTCAGCCTGGAGGGTGGCCGATGAGCTGCCGATGCGGCCGCTGCCGCAGTATCGAAGCCGTCACACCGGTACCGGTGTTCAACCGGCCGGGTCTGCCGGCCCTGAGCTACCGGGCGGGCACCTATGCGACGTTCCGCGAGTCGATGCTGGCCCGGCTGTCGAGCCGCCGGGCACTCGACACACTCACCACGCGCGAGCCGGACGACCCGGCAATCGCCTTGCTCGACTGCTGGGCAGTGGTGGGCGACGTCCTGACCTTCTACCAGGAGCGGATCGCCAACGAGGGGTACCTGCGCACCGCGACCGAACCGGAGTCGATCGACCAACTGGGCAGGCTCGCGGGCTATCTACCCCGGCCGGCGCTGGCGTCGAGCGCCTACCTCGCGTACACGCTCGACCCCGGCGCACGCAGTCTCATCCCGGCCGGGTCGGGCGCGAAGAGCCAATCGGCGAACGGCCAGTTGCCGCAGACATTCGAAACGAACGAGGACCTGGTCGCCCGCGAGGAGTGGAACACCCTCGCGGTCCGTCTCACCGACCCTCCGAACATCACCGCCGGGAACGTCGACGCTGCGCTGGTGAACCTCGCCGTGGGCGGCACCACCGCGAACCTCAGAAAGGGCGACCGGCTGCTGTTCGAGTTCGCGCCCATCGGACTCGGGCCGAATGTGCATGTCCGGACCGTCGATGAGGCCACCGTGGACTTCACCGCCGACAGGACCGACGTGACACTGGTGTCGTCCACGACCCCGCTCGATGCCTTCACCACCGCGGTCACCCGCCTCGCGACCGCGGTGAACGACGCGAGGGGTGTCCCGGTCGCGCAGAAGGACCCGACCGCGGCACGCATCGTCACCGACGTCCTCAACCCGCTGGCGGCCCTTCTGGACCCCACGCCGGCCCCGGCCGACGCGCTGGGCCGCGTCGCCTGGTACCTCCAGCGGCTGCCGGAAGCCGCTGCTCTGGGCGCCCGGGGCGCGAGCTGTGCGCTTGCCGCCTGGCTGAGCGTCGAACTCGAAGCGGTGGCGAACGCCGGCAGGACGCTGACCGGCCTGGCGGCGCAGCTGGCCCGCCGCAGCACCCCCGAGATGGCTCTGCTGCGCTCCCTCGCCGAGTCCCTGAACTGCGAGGACCGCGCAAAGCGGGAGTGCCCGGATCCATACGGGGCGACCGGGCTGGTCGGACTGACGCCCGTCGTACCGGCGCTGCGCCGCGGTCCATCCCGCCCGCCGCGCAACGCGCGCGCCCTCGACACACCCGCGCGGCAGTTGTTCGTGCCGGACTCGGATGTGCACCCCCGGCTGCTCGCCGCCGCCGACCCTCGCCTGGCACCGGTGTACGACGCCTGGCGGCGCGAGCGGATCGCCGACCCACCGCCGCTGTCCGGGCTGACCGTCATGCGGGTCCGGGCGACCATCGCGGACGTGAGGCCACCCCGCGGGAACACACCGACGCCCGCTCCGGTACCGGCCGCGACCGACAACGTGCCGGACCAGATCCTGCTCGACGCGGTCTACGACGCGATCCTGCCGGGCAAGCCGGTGATCGTCGGAACGGCCGACGGCACGCACTCGGTGGTGCTCTTCCCCGACCGCGTCATGCAGACACGGCTCGACATCACCGACCCCAAGGACTCCACCAAGAAGATCGCCGAGACAACGGTGACGATGCTGGAGTTCCGGACCTCGCTCAATGCCTCGCCAGGGCTGCTGGAGCGTGGCACGCCGGTGTGGGCGCAGGGTGAATCCCTCACTCCGGTCGGCGATCCGGTCCTCGATGACGTCGGGCAGGCGTCGATCGACCTCGCGAAGTGCTACGACGGCCTCAAACCCGGCCGCTGGGTGATCGTGTCGGGCGAACGCACCGATGTGCCGTACACCAGTGGCGTCCACGCGGTGGAACTCGCCATGATCGCGGGCGTCAGCCAACGCCTCGACCGCACCGTCGACGGCCGGCCGGTGTTGCAGAACGGACAGGGGCCGCAGACCCGGCTGCTGTTGGCCAATGAACTCGCCTACACCTACAAGCGGTCCACGGTGAAGATCTACGGCAACGTCGTCGCGGCCACCCAGGGCGAAACCCGCAGCGACATCCTCGGCAACGGCGACGCCGGCCGGCCGAACCAGGTGTTCGGGCTGCACCTGGTCGCCGACATGGCTCCGCTGACCTGGACCGCAGCCGACAATCCGCTCGGTGCGCGCAATTCGCTGACCACACGGGTCAACGGTGTCGCGTGGCACCAGACCGTCGCACTCGCGTTGTCCGGACCGAACGACCACGCGTACGTGCTGCGCTCCGGCCCCGGCAACGGCCCGGGCGGGACAAGCGGCGGAGAGTCCGTCGCGTTCGGCGACGGCGTGCACGGCGCGCGCCTGCCATCGGGCAACCAGAACGTCACCGCGAGCTACCGCACCGGCGCCGGCGCATCCGGAAACATCGCGGTCGACAAGATCAACCAGCTTGCCGCACGCCCGCTCGGGGTGAGCGGGGTGACCAACCCGCTGCCGGCCACCGGCGGCGCGGACGGAGACGGACCTGACGACGCGCGTACCGTCATCCCGCTGCGGCTGCGCGCGCTCGACCGACTGGTGTCCGTCCAGGACTACGAGGACTTCACCCGAGCCAGGGCCGGCATCGGCAAGGCGAGCGCGGTGAAGCTCTTCGACGGGACCCGCGAGGTCGTGCATGTGACCGTGGCAGCGGTCGGTGATACCCCGATCGACCCACTCTCCGACCTGTTCACCATGCTCGAACCGTCCCTTGTGGACTTCGGTGACGCCGGGGTGCCGGTTCGGGTGGCCGCAAGGGAGCTGCGGCTGATCGTGCTCGACGCCGAGATCAAGGTGTTGCCGGACCATTCGTGGGACCTCGTCGAGCCGGCTGTTCGTGCCGCGTTGGCCGCCGAGTTCGGCTTCGCCGCGCGCACCCTCGGCCGGCCCGCGTATCTCAGCGAGGCCATCGCGACGATGCAGAGCGTCGAGGGCGTGGACTACGTCGACGTACGCGTCTTCGGCGACGTGCCGGGGGACATCACGCCGATCCGGCTTGCCCGGCTGGCCGCCGAGTTGACCATGGCGAAACCGTGCGTCCCGTCGCTCCCGGCCCACTTCGAGCACAGCGAATACGAGGTCGCGTCCGGCGACACGCTCACCACGGTGACCCAGCGGTTCGGACTGCACCTCGATGAGCTCGCCGCACTGAACCCGCGGCTGAACACCACGACGCTGGAGCCCCGACAGCTTCTCACCGTGTACCACGGCGTTCGCCCTGCTCAGCTCGCGGTGCTCCCGTACGACGTGCCGGAAGCACTCACCCTGCGGAGGATTCCGTGACACCCGACCGCATGTACGACCTGCTGCCGGCCGTTGTCCGACGTCGCGACGCGGAGCAGGGCCTTGCGCTGCGCGCGCTGCTCGGTGTGGTGCAGGAGCAGGCAGATGTGATCGAGGCCGACATCGAGCAGCTCTACGACGACTGGTTCATCGAGACCTGTCAGAGCTGGGTCGCGCCGTACCTCGGCGACCTGGTCGGCTACCGCGTCCTGCCCGGTTCCGCCGAGGCCCTGTCCGGGAAGACCGAAGCGGCCGGGCGGCTGCTGACCGCGATCGCCGGGCGGCGCGATGTCGCGCACACCAGCGCCAACCGACGCCGCAAGGGCACGCTGGCACTGCTGGAAGAGCTGGCCGAGGACGTCGCCGCGTGGCCCGGGCGCGCGGTGGAGTTCCGTGCGCTGCTCGGCGTCACCCAGTCCGTGCGGCTGTACGGCCGTGACCCGCACGCCGATCGCCGCCGGCTCACCCGAGGCCGCACCGTGGACCTGCACGCCGTCGACGCGCTCGACCGGGTCGACGGCCCGTTCGACCCCCTCGCGCACACCGTCAACGTCCGGCGCATCAACTCGGCCCGGAGGCAGGGCCGTTACAACATCCCCGAGGTGGGCCTGTTCCTGTGGCGGCTGCGGGCATATCCGGTCACTCACGCGCCGGCCCACTGCGACGACCGCGCCCGCACGCACTTCACCTTCAGCGTGCTCGGCAACAGCGCGCCGCTGATCGCAAAACCGGTCGAGGAACCCTCACCGACACACCTCGCGGACGAGAGCAACGTCCCCGCGTTCATCCGCCGCCTCGCCTTCGCCGAACGGACCGCGCAGTTCTACGGGCCGGGCAAGAGCATGTGCGTCTACGTCGGCAACGAACCGGTGCCGCTGAACCGCGTCGTGCCGGCGGATCTGACCGGCTGGCGCCATCAGCCCAAGAACCACCAGGTCGCGATCGACCCTGTGCTCGGCCGGATCGCCTTCCCCCCGCGGCAAGCGCCGACCGACGGCGTGTGGGTGGACTACCACTACGGCTTCAGCGCGGACATGGGCGGCGGTGAGTATGTCCGGCCGCTGGAGCTCAAGCGCCCCAAGGGGTTCTACACGGTCGGCCAAGCCGAGGAGAACGACTTCACCGAGATCGGCGCAGCTGTTCGGCAGTGGCGGGCGGACAAGACGTCCGACCCCAGCAAACGCGAGGCCGTCATCGAGATCACCGACGCCGGCGACTACCTCGAGAAGCTCACCATCGAGCTGGACCCCGACGACCGGCTGACCCTCCGTGCCGCGCAGGGCAAGCGCCCGGTCCTGCGGATCCTGGACTGGTACAGCAACCGCCCGGACGGCCTGCAGGTCGTCGGCCCGCAACCGGACGCCGCCGGGCAAGCGGGCACGCCACCGAGGATCGAGTTCGACGGGCTGCTGGTCTGCGGTCGCGGCCTGCGGGTCTCCGGCAACGTCGGACAGGTCGTGGTGCGGCACTGCACGCTGGTGCCCGGCTGGTCACTCGACCAGGAGTGCCATTCCGAGCACGAGGAGGAGGCCAGCATCGAACTCGCCGACACGCCGGCCTGCCTCCAGGTCGAGCAGAGCATCATCGGCTCGATCCTGGTCAACGTGGACGAGGTGCACTCCGAACCGAACCCGATCTGGCTGTCCGACAGTGTTCTCGATGCCGCCGGGAAGGGGCTGGCCGCGTTGTCCGCACCGCACGAACGACGGGCCCACGCGGTCTTCAACGCCCGCCGCACGACCGTCCTCGGCAAGGTACTCACCCAAGCCGTCGGCCTGGTGGAGAATTCCATCGTGGACGGTTGCCTCCAGGTGGAGCGCCGCCAGTCCGGCTGCGTGCGGTTCTGCTGGCTCGGCCCGGGTTCGCGTACACCCCGCCGGTACCACTGTCTGCCCCCCGCCCCGCCGCCGGGCCAACCGCAGCGGGTGGTGCCGAGGTTCACCGGCACCCAATACGGCATGCCGGGATACGCGCAGCTCGCGGTGGACTGCCCGGACGAGATCCGGCGCGGCGCCGAGGACGGCTCGGAACTGGGCGCGTTCCACGACCTGTTCCAACCCCAGCGTGAAGACAACCTGACGGCCCGGCTCGGCGAGTACGTGCCGGCCGGATGCGACGTCGGCATCGTGATCGTGACCTAGCCGGAACGACCGTCGGAAGCAGATCGTCCAAGGGGAACCGGAGGGAATCATGCAAGGCGACTTCTCGCGGACGACGTTCGATCCGCGCAAGCACTATTCGGCGGTGCTCGCCCAGCAGGGCCGAGTGCAGCTCGACGCCGACTTCAACGAGCAGGCCGCCATCCTGCTGCACCAGCTGCGCACCATGGTCTTCGACCTGTTCGGGTCTGCGGCGGCGCCGGCCTCCGGTGGTGGCTTCGTGGTCACAACCGTCAACGGTAAGAAACCACAGGCGGATCTGAGGATCTCGGCGGGGCACATGTACGTCGACGGCATCCTCGTGGAGAACGAGGCCGACGTCACCTACTGGACCCAGCCGGACCTTCGTCTGGACATCAACGACAGCAACGACGAACTGCCGCAGGACAAGCCGTTCGTGGTGTATCTGCGGGTGCGGGAACGGCTGATCACCGCTCTGCAGGATCCGGCCATCCGCGAGGTCGCGCTCGGCGACCCCGGCCCGGACACCGCGGCCCGGGCGAAGACCGTCTGGCAGGTGGCCGCGCTCGCGGTGAACGCGAGCAGCACAAGGGCCGCAATGAAGGAATTCCCCACCACACTGCGCTCCTTCCAGCCGACCGGGCAGATGAGGGCGCGCGCCAAGCAGCCGTCCGCTGCCTCGGGCGACCAATGCCACCTGCCGCCGGACAGCCAGTTCCGTGGACCGGAGAACCAGCTCTACCGGATCGAGGTGCACACCGGCGGCCCGGCCTGGCCGGCAGACACCGCCCACGCGCCCGCGGGACACGCCGTCGGTGACGCACTCGAGGGCGCCACGTTCAAGTGGTCCAGGGAGAACGCATCGGTGGTGTTCCCGATCGTGTCACTCACCGGTGCGGTGGCCAAGGTCACCACTCTCGGCCGCGACGGGAAGCTCGGTCTCGAGGTCGGCGACCGAGTCGAGATCGTCGACGACACGATCGCCGGACGGGTGGCCGACGACGTCGTGCTGACCGAACCGCCCAGGCCGGCCCCTCGGCTGCGGCACGTGGTCGCGATCGACGCCGTGGACCTGCTGGTCACCCTCAACCAGCAGGACGGCGACGAGGACTGCGGGCTCGGCGCTCATCCATTCCTGCGCCGTTGGGACCACCAGCCCCTGGACAGCACGCAGGCGAGCACCACACCGGCCGCCCCGGCGGCCTCGGTTCAGGCTCCGCCGGCCCTCGCGAACGACGGTGCGCTTCCGTTGGTGGAGGGCACGTGGCTGGACATCGAGGACGGTGTGCAGGTGTGGTTCCAGGCCGGGCAGTCGGAGAAAGGCACGTACCGGCGCGGCGACTACTGGCTCGTCCCGGCTCGCACCGCGACCGGCGACGTCCTTTGGCCACAGGGCATGGACGGCCCGGTGCCCGTCGGCCCCGACGGCGTGCAGTATCACTACGCCCTGCTCGCCTACGTCTCCGGCGACAACGTCGATGCGTCACCGCTCAAGACGTTCCGCCCACTGGCCGGTTAGAGGCCCGGGAACCGGACTTCCAGCAGCGGTTTCCCGGAGGACAGGTCACGGGACGGATCACGAAGGGCGTCCTGGCCCGGGGTACGCATCACTTCCGAGGCGCGAAGCATCAGGGTCTCGTGCTCTGGCACCGGGAGCGCCGCCCGCAACTGGGCCAGCACACGCTCGTGCAGCGGCAACTCCGTGCCGATCTCGGCGCTGCGCTCGGCGGCCGACAGCTGCACCGGGAAGCCGTCGGGTCCCTGGTGGTTGGAGCTGTACCAGCCTGTGACGCCGCCCGCGAGGGCGATCGCGGCCTTGTCGCGGCCCATCGCGAAGTAGTTCTCCACGATGCTCGCCTGCTGTTCCGGGGTGAAGTCGAAAAACGACGACCTGGAGGTCAGCTCGTACGCGTAGGCAAAGTTGCGGTTGCCCCGGACCGCGCCTGCGATCTGGGTCTGGAGCGAGTGGGAGATGTAGCTCGTGCCGCCGTGCTGGTACTGCCACACGTGGGTCAGCTCGTGGATGAGCGTCTGCGCCATGTAGGCGTCATCGGCGGTGAAGCCTCTCGGTACCCGCACGTTGTTCCCCACCGTGCGGTACTCGAGCACGTCCGTGGGGATGAGTCGGACCCGGTCCAGGTCGATGCTCGCACCGAAAACGCCGGTGGCCATCGCTAGTTCGGCCGCGCCGAGCGTGCGGCCGGTCACACCGCCCAGGACGTCACTCACCTGGGTGAGCACTTCCTCGGCGACCGGCGAACGGACGCTCACCGGGCCGGGCTCGCGGTGCTGGCGCCGCACCACACCCGGGCTGCCGTCCCGCGTGAACGCGGCCGACCGCGCGCCGCCCGCCACGGCATCGGCCTGGCGCTCACACGCGTCACCGGGTTCGCCGATGCGCAACTCGGCGTCCGGGCCGACCGCGATCTGGCCCTGCTGCGCCACATGGGCAAGTTCGTGAGCGAGCAGTCGCCGCCCTTGGACCTGGTCGGGCTGGTAACGACCCTGCGCGAACACCACATCCCGGCCGACCGTGTAGGCGAGCGCATCGACGGCGTCCGCTGAGGCCGCCGCCGTCGCGTCGACATGGACCCGCACCCGGCTGAAGTCACAGCCGAACTGCGCCTCCAGGTCCGCGCGGGCGTCCGGTTCCAGCGGGCGCCCCGGCGAAGCGAGGACGTCGCGCACCAAGGCGGCCAGCCGTGTCCGCACACCGCCCCGGGGGACCGTGCTGCGCGAGCGGCGAACATACTCGATCATGACCCCACTCCTCCCGCCAGCCAGTACCGCGGCGATCCGCCCGTTCCGGACACCGGTTCGACGGCCGCATCCAGCAACCGCCGCATCCCGGGCGACGGGTTCACGCCGAGTTCGCGACGCAGCAGGATCCGGTACGCGTGATAGGTGTAGATGGCCTCGCTGTAGTTGCCCTCCGCCAGGTGGATCTCAAGGAGCAACCGGTACGGGCTCTCCCGCAGCGGCTCAGCCCGCAGCGCGACGAGTACCGCCTCCAGAGCGCCTGCGAAATCGCCGGCCCGCAGATCTCGCAGCGCCAGTTTCTCCAGTGTGTGCAGGTAGAGCTGGCGAAGCCGTTCCCGATCCAGCAGCACCCAGTCGTCGTACCAGCCCGGCAGTAACTCCTGAAGTCCGTCGCTGCGCAGCACATCATGGGCCTCGGCGTCACTGTCCTGGACGCTGCGCAGAAGATCGTCGACGTCGACGCTCACCGACTCGTGCAGCCGCAACATTTCGCCATCCACAGCGAGCACCGCCACATCGAACTGGTGCAGCCGCCACAGCGCGGTCCGTAACCGGCCGAACGCCTTGGGTTCGTCGGACTCCGGCCACAGCGTGCCCGCCACGAGCGGGCGAGTGGCCTGCCGCCGCAGCGCCACGAATGCGAGCAACCGCTGCAGAGTCTTCGTCACATGAACCGGTTTCGAGCCGCAGTCGAGTGCGAACCCGTCGAGCAGCCTCAGTCGAGCGACATCGCTCACAGCCTGCCTCCCGCCATGTCCCCAGATCCCGGTCCCCCGCCAGAGAACCTGGCGCTACTCCCAATATGAAACCAAAAGGGCAGCCCGGAAAAGGCCGCGTCGGCCTACTTACGTAAACGGATTTCGCAGCCGATCATGTCCCGGTTACCTCAAAAACACCACAAGTAGCCATAAACACCACTTGATTGACCGGCGAGGCTGCGCGATCTTGGGTGGTTAATTTCAACTGCCGTGCGTTGAAGCTGAGTTGGCAGGTGTCGAGGTGGCTGGCGGAGTCGGTCGTGGGTCTGCCCGTGCGCCAGGGGTGGCAGCGCGACGAGCAGGCGGTGGACCATGAGCGCTGGTGATCACTCGTGGGTCTTCTCGGATCGGAGCGTGTCGTGTCGGTGCAGCTGCGAGTGCCGAGAACTACATCCGCGCAGATCAAGCGGCGTGTGCGTACTCGTGGAGGAGGCCGCCGAGTCGGTCACGTCGATGGACGTCTAGCCGGTCGAGTCGGGCGGGATCGGTGATCGGTTCGGGAACTGGCCCCAGGGGCGCAGCGCTGTGCAGGGTGCGGTGAGGCCGATGCTGATTGTAGAAGGCTTCGAACTCGCCGAGCGTGGGGCAGGTGGGCCTGGTTCCAGATCAAGGTCCAATCGAGGAGTTCGTGCCTGCAGGTCTGCACCCAGCGTTCCGTGATCGAGTTCATGCGGGGAACACGGATGCCGGTGGTGACGATCTCGATGCCCTCGGCCTCGAAGACGGCGTCGAACGCGCGGGTGAACTTGCTGTCGCGGTCCCTGATCAGGTGTCGAACGGTAGCGCCGGCGTCCTGGAGGTCCATCACGACGTTCCTCGCGGCCTGGGTGACCCAGTCCGCGGTCGGGTGGGCGGTCACGCCGAGGATGCGGATGCGGCGGTTGGCGTGCTCGATGACGGCGAAGACGTACACGCTCGCGCCGTTCAGGGTAGTGACGGTGAAGAAGTCGCAGGCCAGGATTGCATGGGCCTGGCCGCGGAGGAACGCGGCCCAGGTCTGGCGGTCGCGTTCGGGAGCAGGCTCGATTCCGTGCGCTCGCAGGATCTCCCACACCGTAGAGGCTGCAACCTTGATGCCGAGGACGGCCAGTTCGCCGTGGATCCGTCTGTAGCCCCACCCACTGTTCTCGCGGGCCAGGCGCAGCACGAGCGCCTGAATGCTGCGCCGGGTCGGCGGTCTACCCGGCCGCTTCGTGCGACCAGACGTCTCGGCGTGGCGACGACGCATCAGGTCACGGTGTCACCTCAGGACCGTGGCCGGGGAGACGATCAGGTGCAACTTCCGCAGCTTGGCCCTCGGGAGCCGGTGCAGCAGCGCCGCCAGGAGGGCACGGTCCGCCTGCGTGACCCGCGGCCTGTCGATCTGCCGCTGCAGGACCGCCAGCTGGTGTCGCAGCGTCAATATTTCGATGTCCTTGTCCACATCGCTCATCGGCAGCAGCCGTATCAGGGCGAACACGCTTGACGCAGCGAGGTAGGGCAGTCGCAGCAGCACGATCAACCAGCCTGACACGCCCACCCGGCGATCAATGGCCTTTCGCGAGAACCCGCAGCTCACAGGCCATGGATGAGGTTTTCGGCACCCGCAGGGGTTCTCGCAGGCCAGGCGAAGGATGAGGGCGGTGAGCTCCTCGGAGATCGGCGGCCGGCCGGTCCGCGCAGGTTTCTGTCTCCACTTCCAGCGGAGCAGTCGGCGGTGCCAGGCAAGCAGGGTGCCGGGGGTGACCAAGCGATGCCTGCGCAGGCGGGACGGCAGGTGCCGGGCGAGGGCTGCGAGCATGGCGCGGTCCGGCCAGGCAAGGCGCGGCCGGGCGCCGAGCCGTCGGCGCAGCACCGCGTTCTCGTGGCGCAGCGCGAGCAGCTCGACGTCCTTGGCCTCTTGCGAGCGTGACAGCAGCAGGAGCAGTCCAAGGAGCCGGAGGAGGGCCAGGTAGATCATTCGCAGCGCCATGCAGCCCGAGCCTGCCATGATCGCCTGGAGCTGGAAAGTGCCTGACCAGAGGCTGTACGTGACTTCTGGCACCCTACAGGGTTCGGGATGCGGTGTGGTGCGTCACCCCCGCAGGTGGCGCAGAGCTCGGGCTGCGGCCTGAGCGCCGCACATGCCGTGGGCGCCGGGGCCGGGCGGGGTGGCCGCCGAGCACAGGTAGTGACCGGGGATTCCGGTGTCGTAGGGCTGGAGGGTGAGTCGTGGTCCGGCGATCAGCTGAGGGATGTCCTTGGCGCCGGTCATGATGTTGCCGCCGACGTAGTTCGGGTTGTATGCGGCGAATCCGGTCGTGGTACGGACGGCGGTGCCGATGATCCGGTCCCGGAATCCCGGGGCGAACCGCTCGATCTGGGCGGTGATCGCCTCGGTGGCGTCGCCGGAGTAGCCGTTCGGGACGTGGGCGTACGTCCACACCGGGTGCACGTCTCCCACCGACCGCGACGGGTCGGCCAGATACTGCTGCCCGACCAGGACGAACGGCCGCTCGGGCATCCGCCCGGTGTGGATCTCGCGCTCGGTGGCGGCGATCTCGGCGAACGTGCCGCCGAGATGCACCGTGCCGGCCCGTCGCGCCGCTTCGGCGGTCCACGGGACCCCGCCCGCGACCGCGAAGTCGACCTTGAACGCCCCCGGGCCGTACCGGAATCGACGGTAGGCCCGCACGACGCGCGGCGGCAGCAGGTCGCCCAGGATGTCCGCCAGGGCCGTGGGTGACACGTCCCAGACGGTCACGTCCGTGGCCGGCAGGTCCGCAACCGACCGCACCCGCATGCCGATTTCGATCTTTCCGCCGAGGTCGGCCAGCAGCGCCGCCATCGCCTCCGTGATCCGGCGCGATCCCCCCCTCCACGACCGCCCAGCCGTGCCGGTGCCCGGCCGTGAGGATGCCGAGCCCGATGCTCGCGCTGAGCGGACGGTCCAGGGGATGGAAGGCGTGCGCGGCGACCCCGCCCCACAGGGCCCTGGCCTCCTCGGTCGCGAACATCCTCGCCAGCAACGACGCGGGGGCCAATGCGGGGATACCGAAGCGGGCCAGGCGTACGGGGTGGCGCGGGATGCGCAGCAGCGGACCGAGGATGTCGTCGCTCAGGGTGTCGTACGACGATGACGGGCCCTCGAACAGCCGCCGCCAGCGCCGGCCGTCGGCGCCGAGACCCGCGGAGGTCTCGGCGACCGAGCGGTGCAGCACCCCGGCACTGCCGCCGTCGAGCGGGTGGACGCAGTCGATCTCCGGCAGCGCCCACGTCAACCCGTAGCGCTCCAGGCCGAGTTCCTGCAGGAACGGCGACCCGACGGCCATCGGGTGGACGGCAGAGCAGTGGTCGTGCAGCAGTCCGGGCAGGATCGCCTCGCCGGAGCGAGTGCCGCCGCCGATCGCGTCGGCCGCCTCTACCACCGTCACCTGTACGCCCGCCCTGGCCAGTGCGACGGCGGCGGCGAGGCCGTTGGGGCCGGAGCCGACCACGACCGCTGTGCTCATGACGTCCTGCTCTCCGCCTTCTCATGCGGCTCGTGTGCGCGGGTCCAGGTGACGTCGAGCGGAATCGGGCCGTTGGGCAGCCACGGCTGCTCCTTGACCGCGTCGGAGACCTTCCAGCTTCCTCGCTCGATCACCCCGAGCGCGGCGTCGATCACCTGGTAGCGCTGCATCCCGCGGTGGATGGGCTGCGACTCCACCCATACGACGATCCACTCACCGGGGGCGAACCCGACCCGCGCCTGCACGGCGTTGATGAGGTCGAGGCCGTGCAGATGGCCGTCGCCGAAGTTGAACCCGATCAGCGAGTTGCACCCGAACTCTGCCTCCCGCACGGTGCGTTGGTCGATGTCGGGAAGGTTCTTCAGCAGCACCGAGAACAGGCCGCGGCCCTGGCTGTGCATCGACCGCCAGGCGATCGTCTGCTGCATGGTGATCTCGGCGATCGCCTGCGGGTAGCCCAACGCCTGGAGCTGGTCGACCTGGTTCTTCGTCGGGCGGTGCGGCAGCGAGTTCAGCTTCTCTTCTGCGCCCGGCGCGAAGACCCACAGCGCGGAGGCCCAGTTGCCCGCGTACTGCCGCATCGAGGGCAGGAACGACACCAGGTCCGGGCGCAGGTTCCCGAGGACGGGGAAGAACGCCAGTGCGGCGGTGATCCCGGCGGCCAGCCAGGGCGAGGACATGTCGCCGATGCCGTAACCGTCCCAGGCGGGGAAGCCGAGGAACAGGAAGATCGAGAGGTGGCCGAAGAGCACGTTCCACTCCAGGGGCACCGCCAGCGGGAACGTCGAGGTGATGAACAGGTGGAAGACGACCATCAACACCACGCCGGCGAGCGTGAGCCAGCGGTTCGTCGAGAACAGCAGCACCACCGGGGTGACGATCTCGACCGTCGAGCCGCCGACGTGCGCCATGAAGGTCGCGACCTTCGACGGGCGGATGTCGCGCGGGAAGTCCCGGTAGTGCAGCCGCTTGATCCGCTTCGACGGAAGGCACGGGCTGTTGGAGACCATCGGTGAGACGACGTTGGTGAAGTGCAGCCCGAACTTCGATACCCCCGCGCCGATCCAGACCACGCAGATCAGCAGCTTTGCCGCGAGGATCATGTCGGTGAAGGGCAGGACGGCGAAGAACACCAGCGCGGGCAGGTACTGCTCGCCACGGGCGGCCAGGAAGACCGTCTTGTCCCGCAGCCCGTTGAGCACGTACAGGACGATCGGCGCAACCAGCAGGGCCGGGCGCACTAGCCCAGAGGTGTTGTCCGGCAGCGCCTCGGTCAGCGACGCGGTCGGCCCGCCGGGCAGTACGACCGCCAGCAGCAGGCACAGCAGGAAGGCCAGGTAGAGCAGTACGTCGCCCACCGTGCGACGGTCCCCGTCGGTGAACGGCACCCGCTTCCACGGCCTCAGCCGAATGGTGCCCGGCCGCGCCCAGAACAGGATCCCGCCGGTCATCGGCTTGAACTTGCCGGCGATCGGGCCCCACGACCCGGCCACCCCGAGCGTCTCGAGGAAGACCGTCCACAGCACCAGTTTCTGGTAGACGACCGGCTCGTTCCACCAGTGGGTGACGTCCCAGAACGGTCCGACCCCCGAGATCCAGGTCGCCAGGGCGGTCCCCGCGAGGACATAGAGGAGGAGGACCTTGACCACGTAGGTCGTCGGAATCATCTTCGGCGAGCCGAAGCCGTACTCCACCCAGTGCAGAGCGAGCACCCTCAGGCGCTCCCGAAGCGGCTTCTCCAGGAATTCCTCCTGCTCCACGGGCGGAAAGTCACCTGTTTTGAACCCCATTGTTCAGGCCTTTCTTTGAGGCGTTTTTCGAGCGCACCCAACCGCACCCGAAAATGGTTCGGGTGAGTAATTCGCGTCAGTTCCGAAAAACGACTTACGAGCGAAGGCGCCGCTTGTCGATCTTCCCCACCGGATTCCTCGGCAGTGCATCGGTGACGAATACCGTCACCGGCACCTTGATCCGGGCCAGCGAGCCACGGCAGTGCTCGATGAGTTCGTCCGCGGCGACCGCCGCACCGGGCAGCGGTACGACGTGCGCTACGGGAACCTCGCCGAGGACCGGATCGGAGGCGCCGACCACCGCCGCCTCCAGGACCGCCGGGTGGGTGTGCAGGACGTTCTCGATCTCCTTGGGGTAAATGTTCTCCCCGCCTCGGATGATCATGTCCTTGATCCGGTCGACCAGGACGAGATAGCCGTCCGCGTCAAAGCGCCCGACGTCGCCGGTGTGCAGCCAGCCGTCGACGACGGTCCTGGCCGTCTCGTCCGGCAGTCCGAGGTAGCCGCGCATGACGTTCGGGCCCCGAACCACCACCTCGCCCGCCGACCCGTCGTCGAGCAGGTTGCCCTCGCCGTCCATCACGGCGACGGTCTGACCAGGCAGCGGGAGCCCGACCGTGCCGGGCTTGCGCGGCCCGCCGGGCGGGTTGAGCGTCGAAGCGCAGGTGCCCTCGGACAGGCCGTAACCCTCGACGATCGGCACACCGAAGCGGTTCTCGAACCGGGCGATCAGCTCGGCGGGCATCGGCGCGGCTCCACAGATCACCCGGCGCAGGGACGAGGTGTCCGGCCGTATCTCGTCGGGCAGCGCCACCAGCATCGCGTAGATCGCCGGCACCGCTGAGAAGTAGGTCGGCCGGACGAATTCCACCAAGTCGAAGAACGTGGACGTGCTGAACCGGCCCGCGACCGTCGCCCGCCCTCCCGCCAACAGCGGCGACAGCACGCTCACCACGATCCCGTTGACGTGGAACAACGGCAGGACCAGCAGGCTGTGGTCGGTCTCGTCCAGGCCGATACCGTCGATGATCATCCGGCACATGGCGGCGACGTTGGCGTGGTCGAGCATCACGCCCTTCGGGCGCCCGGTGGTACCGCTCGTGTAGATGATCAGGGCGAGGGAGTCGGATGCGACGGCCCCGACGGCCGGGTCCTCAGCCGCAAGTGGTGCGTCCGTCACGGCGGCCACGTCCAGCGTCCCGACGACACGGGCACCGTCGTCGGTGATCACCACCTTCGCCGCACAATCCTCGACCTGGTGACGTGCCTCCGCATCGGTGAGCCCGGGATTCACCGGTGTGACCGCGGCACCCAACCGCCATGCCGCGAACATGATCACAACGAGGTCCAGGCGATTCGGCAGAATCACCGCGACCACATCCCCAGCACCTATTCCACGAGCGCACAGCACAGCCGCCGCGTTCCGGACCCGCGCCAGGAAATCCTGATTGTTCAGTCGCTGGTGGTCGTCGGCGATGCAGAGGCCCGTGGGATTCCGGGCGGCTCGGACATCCGGCAATTCGGAGATGTGCAGCACGTTTCCTCACCATTGAGTCGCACCGAGACGAAGGCAGTGAGGAAAAAGGTAGGGAGGGCACATCCGGGCGGCCATGGGCTTGCGTCCCAGTACGGCCCCGCCGTTTTGTGCCGCCGTCACAAAGGGATCACACGGTCGCCGCGCCGGGTACCGTCCCGGTATGAGCGCCCACGCCGACCAGGTCGTACGCGATGCCGCCAAGGGCATCCAGGCCGATCTGGAGCACCTGACCGGGGAGATGACCTCGATGTTCATCGACGCCATCCCCGAGTTCCGCCACGACGATGCCGTACGACGGCTGATGGTCGCCAGCACCTCCTCGAACCTAGCGGCCATCGTCGACATACTGGCGCTGAACATCTCCCTCGACGACATCACCGTGCCGCCGGCCGCGGCCGAGTACGCCCGCCGCTTCGCCCAGCACGACCTGTCCCTGGAGGCGCTGCTGCGGGCCTACCGCCTGGGCGAGCACATGTTCGTGCAGTGGGCCATGACCGCCCTTCGGCGCCTCGACCTGGCCACGGACGAGGCGCTGGCGGCCACCAGCCGGATCGCGCTCCTGACGAACAGCTACATCGACCAGGTCATCGCGCGTCTCATCGACATCTACGAGAACGAGCGCAGACGTTGGGACGCCCGCACCGACGCGACCCGCGCCGCTCAGGTCCGGGCCGTGCTGGACACCGAGGGACTCGACCTCGCCTCGGCCGAGAAAATGCTGTCAACGTCGCTGCGCGGGTGGCACCTCGCCGCCATCATCTGGACCGGGCCCGGACCGGCCGCCCATGTCTCGGCCCAGCTCCGCACGGGCGCGACGCTGCTCGCGGCGGCCACCGGCAAAACACCACTGACGGTCTCCGCCGACGAGCAGACGTCCTGGGCGTGGATCTCCTCCACCGGCAAGCCGGACCTCGACGCCTACCGGCTCGAACGGCTCGAACGCGGACTCCGCGAACACCCGGCGCTCCGCATCGCCATCGGTGAACCGTCGTCCGGACTGCACGGCTTCCGCCAGACGTTCCGTGACGCCCAACGCGCCCGCGACGTCGCCGCCACCTCAGCCGACATCGACCGCGTGCTCGTCCTCCACTCTCAGGTCGCACTGGCCGGCCTCCTCGTCGACCACCTCACCGATGTCAGAGCATGGGCCGAACGCGTCCTCGGCGACCTCATGCGCGCCGACGAGGCCACGGTCCGCCTGCGCGAGACCGTGCAGGCATTCCTCGACGCGCGAGGCAGCTTCACCGACGCCGCCGCACGCCTGCATGTCCACAAGAACACCGTCCACTACCGTGTGCGCAAGGCCGAGGAGATACTCGGCCACCCACTCACCGAGAACCGCCTGGACATCGAGGTGGCCCTGCTGGTCTGCGCCCAGCTGGGGCTCAGGTACACGGAAGACACGTAACCGCACGACACCGCAGCGAGGTCTCCGCATCTGCGGGGCCCTGGACGAACAGCTTTCCCCCTGCCCCTGCCTCTACTTCGACGCCACCTACGTCAAGGCCCGCTTGAAGGCTCCCCTCCCTGGAGGGAGGGGATTCTCCACCCTCCAGGGCTGCGTGGGGATGTACGGCTCAGGCCGCCTCTTGGTCCAGCGGACCAGGAGGTCTTACGCCCTCGGCACCGTCCGGGTTCCAACCTGCCCGGACCAGCATCACGCGGGC
>NZ_JBEYXD010000077.1:0-12057 GCF_040644975.1 Streptomyces sp. NPDC046900
ACTCTATCAGATCTTTTCTCGACCCGATTTCCTCGGTTGCTTTCCAGGTTTTCGCTTTCGCGTTTCCCTTTCCGGCGACCCCGACTTTATCAGAGATTCTGAGTCAGGATTTCCGCCCCCCTGGGGACGGTCCCAGGCGCTCGGTTGCGCCGGGTTCCCCCGTTGGCAGAGCCGTAAACGTACTGGAGCGAGGCGCCCCGATGCAAATCGGGGCGCCTCGCTCCGGGTTCACCCGTGCGAGGAACTGACGGTCTGTCAGACCTCAACGACCACAGGCAGGATCATCGGCCTGCGCCGATAGGAGTCCGAGACCCACTTGCCCAGGGTCCGCCGCACCAGCTGCTGCAGCTGGTGGGGTTCGACGATCCCGTCCTGGGCCGACCGCTCCAGCACCTCCGTGATCTTCGGGAGCACCGCGTCGAACGCGGAATCCTCGATACCCGAGCCGCGCGCCTGGAGGTAGGGACCGCCTGTGATCTTGCCCGTCGACGAGTCCATCACCACGAAGACCGAGATGATGCCCTCGTCGCCGAGGATCTTCCGGTCCTTGAGCGCCGGCTCGCCGACGTCACCGACCGAGAGGCCGTCGACGTACACGTACCCCGCCTGGACCTTGCCGGAGATCTTCGCCTTGCCCTCGACGAGGTCGACGGCGACGCCGTCCTCGGCGATGACGATCCGGTCGTGCGGGACACCCGTGAGCGCGCCCAGTTCGGCGTTCGCCCGAAGATGGCGCCACTCGCCGTGGACCGGCATCAGGTTCTTCGGACGGCACACGTTGTAGAAGTACAGCAGCTCGCCCGCGGACGCGTGGCCGGAGACGTGCACCTTCGCGTTGCCCTTGTGCACGACGTTCGCGCCCCACCGGGTCAGGCCGTTGATCACGCGGTACACCGCGTTCTCGTTGCCCGGGATCAGCGAGGACGCCAGGATCACGGTGTCGCCGTCGACGATGCGGATCTGGTGGTCCCGGTTCGCCATGCGCGACAGGGCCGCCATCGGCTCGCCCTGGGAGCCTGTGCAGATCAGCACGATCTCGTGGTCCGGCAGGTCGTCCAGCGTCTTGACGTCCACCACCAGGCCCGGCGGCACCTTCAGATAGCCCAGGTCCCGGGCGATGCCCATGTTCCGGACCATGGAGCGGCCGACGAAGGCGACCCGGCGGCCGTACTCCTGTGCCGCGTCGAGAATCTGCTGGATGCGGTGGACGTGACTGGCGAAGCTCGCCACGATGATCCGCTTGCGGGCACCGGCGAAGACCTGGCGCAGCACATTGGAGATGTCGCGCTCGTGCGGGGTGAACCCCGGGACCTCGGCGTTGGTGGAGTCGGCGAGCAGCAGGTCGATGCCTTCTTCGCTCAGCCGGGCGAACGCGTGCAGGTCGGTCAGCCGGTTGTCCAGCGGCAGCTGGTCCATCTTGAAGTCGCCCGTGTGGACCACCATGCCGGCGGGAGTGCGGATGGCGACCGCCAGGGCGTCCGGGATGGAGTGGTTGACCGCGACGAACTCGCAGTCGAAGGGGCCGATGCGCTCACGCCGGCCCTCGGCGACCTCGAGGGTGTACGGACGGATGCGGTGCTCCTGAAGCTTCGCCTCGATGAGGGCGAGCGTCAGCTTGGAGCCGATGAGCGGGATGTCGGGCTTCTCGCGCAGCAGGAACGGAACGCCGCCGATGTGGTCCTCGTGACCATGGGTCAGGACGATGCCCTCGACATCGTCGAGACGGTCTCGGATGGACGAGAAGTCCGGCAGGATCAGGTCGATTCCGGGCTGCTCCTCCTCGGGGAAGAGCACTCCGCAGTCGACGATCAGCAGGCGGCCGCCGTACTCGAAGACCGTCATGTTCCGGCCGATCTCGCCGAGACCGCCGAGCGGGGTGACCCGCAGGCCGCCTTCGGGGAGTGGCGGGGGCGAGCCAAGTTCAGGGTGCGGATGACTCAAAAGACTCTCCTCACCATGCACGCCACGTACCTGTGGGGCACGCGGCGCGCATGACGTTCGTGCAAAAGCGGTCGTCAATGTGGGGTGCAGGCACCTTCGTCCTGCCTATTCAGTTGTGAAGTCGTTGTCAGAGCTGTACCCCGCCGGCAGCAAGATCGATCTTGAGCTGGGTGGTCTCCTCGGGTGAGAGCTCGACCATGGGCGGGCGCAGCGGTCCGGCGGGCAGGCCCTGGAGGGCGAGCGCGGCCTTGGTGGTCATGACGCCCTGGGTACGGAACATGCCGGTGAAGACCGGCAGCAGCTTCTGGTGGATCTCCAGCGCCTTCTGCACGTCGCCGCTCGAGTAGGCCTCGACCATGGCCCGCAGCTCGGGCGTGACGATGTGGCCGACCACCGAGACGAAGCCGACGGCACCCACGGAGAGCAGGGGCAGGTTGAGCATGTCGTCGCCGGAGTACCAGGCGAGGCCGGACTGAGCGATGGCCCAGCTGGCGCGGCCGAGGTCGCCCTTGGCGTCCTTGTTGGCGACGATCCGCGGGTGCTCGGCCAGCCGGACGAGGGTCTCGGTGTTGATCGGGATGCCGCTGCGGCCGGGGATGTCATAGAGCATGACGGGGAGGTCGGTGGCGTCGGCGATGGCCGTGAAGTGCCGGTACAGGCCCTCCTGCGGGGGCTTGTTGTAGTACGGCGTGACGGTCAGCAGACCGTGCGCGCCCGCCTGCTGCGCCGCACGCGCCAGCTCGATGCTGTGGTGGGTGTCGTTGGTTCCGACGCCGGCGACGACATGGGCGCGGTCGCCGACGGCCTCCAGGACGGCTCGTACGAGATCCGATTTCTCCGCGTCACTCGTGGTGGGCGACTCACCCGTGGTGCCGTTGATGATCAGGCCGTCGTTGCCTGCGTGCACCAGGTGGGTGGCGAGCCGCTGCGCGCCGTCGAGGTCGAGTGCGCCGTCCGCCGTGAAGGGCGTGACCATGGCGGTGAGGATCCGCCCGAAGGGGATCTGCGGAGTGGAGGTCGGAGCCATGGGTACACGCTACTCGCTGCCCTGCGCGGGGTCTGCCCTTGGGTGGTCCGAAAAAGTCCTGACATATGCGGAGCCCGGCACTGCCTGCTCGGGGGTTCAAGCAGTGCCGGGTCCGTTTGATCAGGCTAGATGAACTACTCGAAATGCCGCAATACGGACACTTCGCTCGGCTGACCGCACATCTGTGCCCGAGGGGGATGAGGAGCGCGTTACGGGGCCACGCGCCCGTTGTCGTTGAACGCGGCGTGGGTGAGCGGCATGAGCCTGGACCACTCCGCCTCCATCTTCTCGCCCACCATCTCGATCTCCCGCTGCGGGAAAGAAGGCACCTTGGCCAGCTCGTGCTGGGTGCGCAGGCCGAGGAAGTGCATCAGCGAGCGGGCGTTGCAGGTCGCGTACATCGACGAGAAAAGTCCGACCGGCAGGACCGAGCGGGCGACCTCGCGGGCGACACCGGCGGCGAGCATCTCCTGATACGCCTCGTAGGCCTGCACGTACGAGTCCTCCATGACACGTCCGACCAGCTCCTGCTGGGCCTGGGTGCCCTCGACGAACCGGTACTTGCCCGGGCGGCCCTCCTGCACCAGCTTGCGGGACTCGGCGGGGACGTAGAAGACCGGCTGGAGCTCGCGGTAGCGCCCGCTCTCCTCGTTGTACGACCAGCCCACCCGGTGCCGCATGAACTCGCGGAAGACGAAGATCGGGGCGCTGATGAAGAAGGTCATCGAGTTGTGCTCGAAGGGGCTGCCGTGCCGGTCCCGCATCAGGTAGTTGATCAGGCCCTTGGAGCGCTCCGGGTCCTTCTTCAGCTCGTCCAGGGACTGCTCACCGGCGGTGGAGACGCGGGCGGCCCACAGCACGTCGGAGTCGGCCGCGCTGTGCTTGACCAGCTCGACGGTGACGTCGCTGCGGAAGCTGGGCTTGAGGTCGTCGGCGGGGGTGTCGGTCACGGTGTGGAGAGTCCTTCCCATCACAAGCTCGGGCGGCGCCCACTCTACGGCCCGGCACTGACAACGGGGCGTTCGGTACCGGTCCGCGACATTCGCCGCCGAACTTCTGCGAATTTGGCGAAAGAGGGCACCTTTCCCGCCGTTCGCGCGTCTGTGTTGGTGACGGCGATCCGTTCGCGTCACCCCGTCTTCACATCCCGGACCCCCGGTCCTGCCAGCCCAGAGGAGAAGCGCTCCCCATGTCCCGTCGGCGCGAGCCCGTACCGTTCGCCTTCCTCGCCGAAGCCGACTCGTTCCGCAGCAATGTCGCTCCCCCGCCCCGCGCGCGTGCCTCGGCCGGTCAGCTGGCCGGCCGCTGGCTCCTGGGGCTCACCGTCGTCGCCGGGCTCGTCGGCGCCCTGGTCATAGGAATGCCGGCCATGTCGCAGCCGTCGCCCGCCGCGACACAGCACTCCGAGGCCTCCACCGGGCGGTGACGCCTCAGGTCGCCCGCGCGGCCCACAGGCACCGCACTTGGACCCCCAAGGGTGGTGGGCGTGGACACGTCTCGATAGCCTCACCGGGCACAGCCCTATGGACCGAGTGAGGATCAGCCGTGCCCCTGCCCTTCCTGACGGCCGACCGTGCTTCCGAACCGGCCGCTGACGACCTCCCGCTGCCGTACGACAATCGCGACCGCTGGCGGCGCCCCTACCGTCCCGGCCCCTGGCGGGTCGGCGCGGCCGCGCTGCTGCTGCTGCTCGCCTCGTATGTGCTCTTCGCGGCCGTCATCATTGGGCTCACCGGCACGCCCTCCGGCGCCGGCACGGTGCTCGGCATCGGCGTGGTCGTCATAGCCGCCGCCCTGCGCCTGCTGCGGATGGGCGTCTGGGTGAGCGCACGTGGACTGCGCCGGGTGGGCTTCTTCGCGACGAGCACGGTGCCCTGGGAGCGGGTCGTCGCGGTTCGGACGGTGCAGCAGCCGGTGCGGTGGCTCGGGCTGCCGCGCACCGTTCAGGGGCAGGCTCTCGTCCTCGTACGCAGGGGCCGTGCGCCCGAGGACATGCCGCCGCTGCTCACCACGCACGGCGCCGACTTCCTGGCGCGTCCGCAGGCCTTCGACCGGTCGGCGGACACGGTCGAGGCGTGGGCCGCGGAGTACCACCGGGGCTGAGGCCATGCGACGACGAAGGGCCGGCCCGCAGCGTGCGGGCCGGCCCTTCGTCGTGCGTGACGGCTCGGGCGTCTTGTCGCCCGGCCCGCGATCTGCGCACGGCCTCCGTCGGCTCGCACGCACGGCACCCCCTGCCGGCGCGGGCCCGCCGGGGCGCCGCACCGGTCAGGCCTGGACCGTCCTGCCCTCGCGCAGGGCGATCGCCCGCTGCATCGCCTTGCGGGCGCGGGGCGTGTCACGGGCGTCGTGGTAGGCGATGGCCAGCCGGAACCAGCTGCGCCAGTCGTCCGGGGCCGCCTCCGTCTCCGCCTTGCGCCGGGCGAAGACCTCGTCGGCCGAGTCGCGGTCGATCCGGCCGCTGGGGGTGCGCCTCAGCTCGTCGACGGGCAGCCCGCCCTCGGCGTCCAGCTCTGCGGCAAGCCGGTTGGCCTTGCGTACGAACTGGGTGTTCTTCCACAGGAACCAGACGCCGATGGCCGGCAGGATCAGCACCGCGACACCGAAGGTCACGGTGACGAAGGTGCCGTTCTGGATCAGGAGCACACCGCGGCTGCCGACCAGGACGAAGTAGACGACCAGGACGGCGGCCGTGACGGCGTAGGTGATCTTGTCGCGCATCGACGGCTACTTCAGGTCGAGGAAGTGCTCGAGGCCGAAGGTCAGGCCCGGGGTGGTCACGACGCGGCGGACGCCGAGCAGGATGCCCGGCATGAAGCTGCTGTGGTGCAGCGAGTCGTGGCGGATGGTGAGGGTCTCGCCCTCACCGCCGAGCAGCACCTCCTGGTGGGCGAGCAGGCCGCGCAGTCGCACGGCGTGCACCGGGACGCCGCCGACGTTCGCCCCGCGGGCGCCGTCCAGGGCCGTCGCCGTGGCGTCGGGCTGCGGGGCGCTGCCCGCCTTCTCTCGGGCGGCGGCGATGAGCTGGGCGGTGCGTGTGGCGGTGCCGCTCGGGGCGTCCACCTTGTTCGGGTGGTGCAGCTCGATGACCTCGACGGACTCGAAGTACGGGGCGGCCACCTCGGCGAACTTCATGGTCAGCACGGCGCCGATGGAGAAGTTCGGCGCGATGAGGACGCCCGTCTGCGGGGACGGCGCCAGCCAGTCCCTCAGCTGCGCGAGGCGCTCCTCGGTCCAGCCCGTCGTACCGACCACGGCGTGGATGCCGTGCCCGACGCAGAAGTCGAGGTTGCCCATCACCGACGCCGGGGTGGTCAGCTCCACCGCCACCTGGGCGCCGGTGTCCACGAGGGTCGCCAGCTTGTCGCCACTGCCGAGGGCGGCGACCAGCTCCATGTCCTCGGCGGCCTCGACGGCCCTGACCGCCTCCGAGCCGATCCGGCCCTTGGCGCCGAGGACCGCCACACGCAGCTTGCTCATCTCTTTTGCTTCCTTACGGAGGGGTTCAGGCGACGGCTACGGAGGGGTTCAGGCGACGGCTTCGCTCAGACGGGATGCCTGCTTGTCCTTGAGCGGGCCGATGACCGACAGGGAGGGCCGCTGCCCCAGGATGTCCTGGGCCACCGACCGGACGTCGTCCGGGGTGACAGAGGCTATCCGGGCCAGCATGTCGTCGACGGACATCTGGTCGCCCCAGCAGAGCTCGCTCTTGCCGATACGGTTCATCAGCGCGCCCGTGTCCTCGAGTCCGAGGACCGTGGAGCCCCTCAGCTGGCCGATGGCGCGGGCGATCTCGTCGTCGGACAGACCGTGCTCGGCCACGTGGTCCAGCTCGTCGCGGCAGATCTTCAGGACGTCGTGCACCTGGCTCGGCCGGCAGCCGGCGTACACGCCGAACAGGCCGCAGTCGGCAAAGCCGGAGGTGTACGAGTACACGCTGTAGGCGAGGCCCCGCTTCTCCCGGACCTCCTGGAACAGGCGCGACGACATGCCGCCACCCAAGGCGGTGTTCAGCACGCCGAGCGCCCAGCGGCGGTCGTCGGTGCGGGCCAGGCCGGGCATGCCGAGGACGACGTGCGCCTGCTCGGTCTTGCGTCCCAGCAGCTCGACGCGGCCGGTCGTACGGATGGCACGCCGGCCGTCGCGCGGGGCGATGGGGGCGGCGTCGGTCCGTATGAGGGCGCCCGCCTTCTCGAAGGCGGCACGCACCTGACGTACGACCTTGTTGTGATCGATGTTGCCGGCGCACGCGACCACCAGGTGGGTGGGGTCGTAGTGCTTCTTGTAGAAGCGGCGGATGCGGTCCGCGGTCAGGGCGTTGACGGTGTCGACCGTGCCGAGGACCGGGCGGCCGAGCGCGTTGTCGCCGAACATGGTGTGCGCGAACAGGTCGTGCACACAATCGCCCGGGTCGTCCTCCGTCATCGCGATCTCCTCGAGGATCGCGCCGCGCTCGACGTTGACGTCCTCCTCGAGGATCAGCGAGCCGGTGAGCATGTCGCAGACGACGTCTATGGCGAGCGGCAGGTCGGTGTCGAGCACGCGTGCGTAGTAGCACGTGTACTCCTTCGCCGTGAACGCGTTCATCTCGCCGCCGACCGCGTCGATCGCGGACGAGATGTCGAGGGCGTTCCTGCGCTGGGTGCCCTTGAAGAGCAGATGTTCCAGGTAGTGCGTGGCACCGTTCAGGGCGGGCGTCTCGTCGCGCGACCCGACGTGCGCCCAGATACCGAAGGTGGCGGAGCGCACGGAGGGCAGGGTCTCGGTGACGACGCGCAGGCCTCCCGGGAGGGTGGTCTTGCGGACCGTGCCGATGCCGTTGGTGCCTTTGATCAGGGTTTGGGTACGGGCGACGGCCCGCGCCTCGGTTGAGGTGCGGGCCGTCGCCTTGAAGCCACGGGACGTCACTTGTCGGTGTCGTCCTTCGCCTCGTCGGCGTCGCCTTCGTCCTCACCCTCGATCACGGGGACGAGGGAGAGCTTGCCGCGGGAGTCGATCTCGGCGATTTCGACCTGGACCTTCTGGCCGATGCCGAGGACGTCCTCGACGTTCTCCACGCGTTTGCCGCCGGCCAGCTTGCGGATCTGCGAGATGTGCAGCAGACCGTCCTTGCCCGGGAGCAGCGAGACGAACGCGCCGAACGTGGTCGTCTTCACGACCGTGCCCAGGTAGCGCTCGCCGACCTCCGGCATGGTCGGGTTGGCGATGCCGTTGATCGTGGCGCGGGCGGCCTCGGCGGAGGGGCCGTCGGCGGCACCGATGTAGATCGTGCCGTCGTCCTCGATCGTGATCTCGGCGCCGGTGTCCTCCTGGATCTGGTTGATCATCTTGCCCTTGGGGCCGATGACCTCGCCGATCTTGTCGACCGGGATCTTGACGGTGATGATCCGCGGGGCGTGCGGGGACATCTCGTCGGGCCGGTCGATGGCCTCCATCATCACGTCGAGGATGTGGAGCCGGGCGTCACGGGCCTGCTTGAGGGCCGCGGCCAGGACGGAGGCCGGGATGCCGTCCAGCTTGGTGTCGAGCTGGAGAGCGGTCACGAACTCCTTGGTGCCGGCGACCTTGAAGTCCATGTCGCCGAAGGCGTCCTCGGCGCCGAGGATGTCGGTCAGCGTCACATAGTGCGTCTCGCCCTCGATCTCCTGGGAGATCAGGCCCATGGCGATACCGGCGACCGGGGCCTTCAGCGGCACACCGGCGTTCAGCAGCGACATGGTGGAGGCGCAGACCGAGCCCATGGACGTCGAGCCGTTGGAACCGAGGGCCTCGGAGACCTGGCGGATCGCGTAGGGGAAGTCCTCGCGCGAGGGCAGGACCGGGACCAGGGCGCGCTCGGCGAGGGCGCCGTGGCCGATCTCGCGGCGCTTCGGGGAGCCGACACGGCCGGTCTCACCGGTGGAGTACGGCGGGAAGTTGTAGTTGTGCATGTAGCGCTTGCGGGTCACCGGCGAGAGGGTGTCCAGCTGCTGCTCCATGCGCAGCATGTTGAGGGTGGTGACGCCCAGGATCTGGGTCTCGCCACGCTCGAACAGGGCCGAACCGTGGACCCGCGGGATGGCCTCGACCTCGGCGGCGAGCGTACGGATGTCCGTCACGCCGCGGCCGTCGATGCGCTTCTTCTCCTTGATGACGCGCTCGCGGACCAGGGTCTTGGTCAGCGAGCGGTACGCGGCGGAGATCTCCTTCTCGCGGCCCTCGAACTCCGGCAGGAGCTTCTCGGCGGCGAGCTGCTTGACGCGGTCGAGCTCGGCCTCGCGCTCCTGCTTGCCGGCGATGGTGAGCGCCTGGGCCAGCTCGGGGCGGACGGCGGCGCTCAGCGCCTCCAGCACGTCGTCCTGGTAGTCATGGAAGATCGGGAACTCGGCGGTCGGCTTGGCGGCCTTCGCGGCGAGGTCCGACTGGGCCTTGCACAGCACCTTGATGAAGGGCTTGGCGGCCTCCAGACCGGCGGCGACGACCTCCTCGGTCGGCGCCTCGGCTCCGCCCGTGACCAGCTGGATGGTCTTGTCGGTGGCCTCGGCCTCGACCATCATGATCGCCACGTCGCCGTCCTCCAGGGCGCGGCCGGCGACCACCATGTCGAAGACGGCGTCCTCGAGCTCGGTGTGCGTCGGGAAGGCGACCCACTGGCCGTTGATCAGCGCGACGCGGACGCCGCCGATCGGGCCGGAGAAGGGCAGGCCGGCCAGCTGCGTGGACGCGGACGCGGCGTTGATCGCCACGACGTCGTACAGGTGGTCGGGGTTGAGCGCCATGATCGTGGCGACGACCTGGATCTCGTTGCGCAGGCCCTTCTTGAAGGACGGGCGCAGCGGGCGGTCGATGAGACGGCAGGTGAGGATGGCGTCCTCGGACGGACGGCCCTCACGGCGGAAGAAGGAGCCGGGGATCTTGCCGGCTGCGTACATCCGCTCCTCGACGTCGACCGTCAGCGGGAAGAAGTCGAGCTGGTCCTTGGGGCTCTTGGACGCGGTGGTGGCCGACAGCACCATGGTGTCGTCGTCCAGGTACGCGACTGCCGAGCCGGCGGCCTGCTTGGCCAGGCGGCCCGTCTCGAAGCGGATCGTACGGGTGCCGAAGGAGCCGTTGTCGATGACGGCCTCGGCGTAGTGGGTCTCGTTCTCCACTAGCGTTTTCTCCTCGTCTTCGTCCTTCGCTGCCCGTGTGGCAGGGGGACGGTGGCGGAGAAGCGCCCTTCTGGTGCGGGCCGGTCTTCGATCGAAGCACCCGGGGCTCACGTCCCCCCGGGGGCCACTACCGAGGACCGGCGGCGGCGAGGTGCGCTTCTCCTCGTTCGGTGTGTGCCTCGCGCCCGGTGGGCCCGGGCGTTCCTCACACTGCGTTGTTCGTATTGCGTTGGCGTTGTGCTACCACACTACAAAGCGGTGGTGACAGTCCGCACGTACAGCAAAGGGAGCGGCCCCCTTCTCATGGGAACCGCTCCCTTCACGGCGTCTTACTTGGCGCCCGCCGCACCGCGGCGGATGCCCAGGCGGTCGACCAGCGTACGGAAGCGCTGGATGTCCTTCTTGGCCAGGTACTGCAGCAGGCGGCGGCGCTGACCGACCAGGATCAGCAGACCACGGCGGGAGTGGTGGTCGTGCTTGTGGGTCTTGAGGTGCTCGGTCAGGTCCGAGATGCGACGGGACAGCATGGCGACCTGGACCTCGGGGGAGCCGGTGTCGCCCTCCTTGGTACCGAACTCGGACATGATCTGCTTCTTCGTAGCGGCGTCGAGCGACACGCGTACTCCTCGTAGTCTTCTGATGGCTTCCGAGTGCCCCTGGTCTGCATCTCAGGGGAGCTTCCGTGACTCGGGAGGCGGGGATCCGCCGGGGCGCGGCCTCCAGATCCCTGGGAAACCCTTGGTGGGTCGGCTCGGGGTCCGGGGGTGCGTACACGAACGGTCGTCACACAGGGTACCAGCAGGCGGACGCCGCCCTTGCCACGGTCCCCGAACCGCCCGGCCGGCACCCGGACGGCCACTAGGGTGAGCCACTGGATCATCCGCACGCCGGGGAAGGGGTCGCTTCGCCATGACGGAAGAAGTGAACGAGGACGTCAAGGCGCGCAAGGAGCGGGAGCGGGACGAGCTCTACTCCCTCGACATCTCGGGCGTCCAGTGGCACAGCGCGCCGGGTACCGAAGAGCAGGAGGAGCGGGTCGAGATCGCCTACCTGCCCGGCGGCGCCGTGGCGATGCGCTCGTCACTCGACCCCGAGACGGTACTCCGGTACACGGAAGCCGAGTGGCAGGCGTTCGTCCTGGGGGCGCGGGACGGGGAGTTCGACCTGGAGGCGGGGGGGCCTGGCGGGGCGGTTGAGGCGGAGTGAGCGGGAGAGGCCCGGTTTCCGTCCCGGCCCCCGGCGAACGGGAGCGGGCAGGGGCGCCACCCCTGTGACGCCGAAGCCCGCGTCCGCACACGCTTCGCTCCGAGGTCGGTCATCGCCGTAGCCGGAGCCATGGAGCCCGACTATGCGCTGGTCATCGCACGCGCCGTCGCGTACACGTCGAAGACGGCCAGGGTCAGCGGGATCAGCGTGAGCAGGACGAAGCCCTCGGCGATCTCCAGGAAGCGGTCTCAGAAGGGGGTGACCTCCCCCGCCCCTCGGCAGAATCAGCCCGAGCGCCGGGACCACGGCGGACGCGGCTCCGATCACGGCGGTCAGCCAGATGGTGCGGAGGTCCAGGGCCGTGCCGTCCCCGGTCAGCGCTTCGCTCATCAGGGTCTGACGGGGACCGGGTACCGGGTCACGGTGCTGAACGAGGAGAAGCTGACCGCTGCCGTCGCCACCACCGTCTACGCCGATCCTCTGGTGACCGCCGTGGCCGGAAGGGCCGATGTGCCGCCGCGGCGGAACGAGGAGTCCGGCCGGAGCCGGCGCTGCGACAACCGGCGGCACACGACGTACTGGATCCGGCGATGGCCCCAACCCGGCGGCTCGGGATCCCCCTTGCACCAGCTGGACGCACTCCTCGCAGCGGTTCCGGCGCCGGCCACCACGTTCAGTCTCACCCTGGGGCGCGGGGAGCGGCAGGAGGTGTCGCTCGCCGGTCCCCTGCGGGTGACCGGGCGCGGAGACGCG
>NZ_JBEYXD010000077.1:12157-37104 GCF_040644975.1 Streptomyces sp. NPDC046900
GTTCCGGCGCCGGCCACCACGTCCAGTCTCACCCTGAGGCGCGGGGAGCGCCAAGAGGTGTCGCTCGCCGGTCCCCTGCGGGTGACCGGGCGCGGAGACGCGGTTCCGGCGCCGGCCACCACGTCCAGTCTCACCCTGAGGCGCGGGGAGCGCCAAGAGGTGTCGCTCGCCGGTCCCCTGCGGGTGACCGGGCGCGGCGACGACGAACTGGTCGCGGCGCGGCGGGCGTTGGAACACGCTGCCCGGCGGGCGGGCGCGGGGGGCGGTCGGCTCGACGGCGAGCAACTGCCTGGCATGCTCGCCGGGGACGACGGCGTCGTCATCGGCGTGGACGGTGAGTGCCAGTCCGCCGTGCTGGGCCTCAACCGGCCCACCCCTCAGTCCGGTCGCACCGCGGCTCGTGCGACAGGCGCGACCCGTCAGCATCCGGCGGGTTTCCCCGGACGAGGCGGAGGTGACAGGCCGCACGATGGCGTTCCCCCGGACGGACGTCGACGCGCTGCCCACACGGACGTCGACGCGCTGCCCACTCTGCAAGACGGACGCCGAGACCGGATTGTTGGGTACACCACGAAGAATGGGCTGAGTTGTGGCGGCCCTCGGTTGCAGGGGGCGCAACAACGGTCTGGCATGCGGTAGTTGCGACCGGTTCGCGCCAAGCTTTCGTCCGGTTTTGTTCGTCACTGACCTCCAGGTTGTAAATGCCCTTCGCCTGTACGCGGGTCACAGATGGTCAGGGTGTGACGCCACGGGAGGAGGTGCGGCCGATGACGGGCCTGCCGTGGGGGCGCCCCTGGTGATTAGGCTGGGTCGGGGCGCCCCACCAGAACCTGTGGCGGGCTGCCGGCGCCCCGGGGAATTGCCGGGCGGAATCGGACGGCGTCGGACGACTCCGCACAAAGAGCGGTCGCCCCAGCACGACATAAGGGTGCTCGACCACACCAGGAGGAACTGTGAACAGCGATCGGGACGGGATCCGCGGGGGCTGGGCTTCACCCGACGATGACCAGTCCGACGCCGAGTCCGCCGTTGAGATGACGGGCGAGTTCACCATCGACTACGCGCCACCCGCCTGGTACACGCAGAACGCGTCCGGGGGGTCGGCGGACACGTCGGCGGCGGTCGAGGAACCGCAGGCTCCAGCAACCCCCCATGCGCCCGCTCCTCAGGCTCCCGCCGCACCCGTTCCGCCCGCTCCGCAGGTTCTTCCCACCGCTCCGGTTCCGCCTGCGCAAGCGGCTGCTCCCGAGCCGGATGTGCCTGCAGCTCCGGCGGTGAACCCGGTCCCCGTGCAGAACGCCGCGTCCGGCGACGGATTCCCCGTGTGGACGCCGCCGACCGACGTGCCCACGGCCGGGCCCTCGAGTGGTGGGGACCCGGAGAGCGGCGACACGGTGAGGTTCTCGCCGACCGCGCTCAAGCACGAGTTCGACCAGCTGGCCGCCGCGAGCAAGGCGGCCGAGGGCGTCGGTTCCGATGCGACCGAGCCCGAGCGGCAGGGCGAAGCCGCCCAGGACAAGGGTGACTTCGAGCTGACCAAGCCCTCGGCGAACGCCTCCGCCGGGAGCACGCCGGGCTCCGGCGCCGGCGAGACGAGCGATGCTGCCGACGACGGGGGCTACGGGCCCGCTCCGGAGCCGGCAGGCGAGACCTCGGACGAACGGTCCGCTGACGCTGCGGCCTCCGGCGCGGCGACGAGCGAGGCCGCACCCGCGGCGCCCGTCGCCCCCGTTCCCGCCGACTCCGGCACCAGCGGCTCCCCCGCCTCGGACCTCCCGGCTTCAGAGGCCACCGCCGATGGCGACTCCGGTTCCGACGCCGCCCCCGACGAGGCGGACTCCGGCCACTCCGCGACGGGGCCCGCCGGCCCCGCCGGTGTCACGCCCACCGCCACCCAGGAGGCCGACGCGGCCTCGGAGTCGTCCGGGCACGTACAGCCGCCGCAGGGCTGGACCCCGCCGCCGGTGCCGCAGAGCACGGTTCCGCCGCTGCCGCCCGCCTACCAACCGGCAGCGCCCGGTCCGGCGGCGCAGTGGCCGGCCACGCACCAGCCCGCCCAGCCCGCCCAGGGGCAGCCGCCGGTGCCGCCCCAGCAGCAGCCCTTCCCGTCGCAGGCATCGCAGCCCGCTCCCACCGCCTGGAACCAGGCCCCGCCCAGCACGGGCGCCGACGCCCCGCCCGCGCAGCCCGGGTACGGATTCCCCCGGCTCGGAGTCCCGACTCCGCCGGCGCCCAACGCCTCCGCTGGACAGCCCGGTTACGGATTCCCGCAGCAGGGTGTTCCGGCAGGGCCTGCCTCCAACGCCCCTGCGCAGCCCGGTTACGGATTCCCGCAGCAAGGAGTTCCGGCTCCGCCTGCCCCCAACGCCCCTGTCGCGCAGCCCGGTTACGGATTCCCGCAACCGAGCGCTCCGGTACCGCAGCAGGGCGGCTACGGATTCCCGCAGCCCGACGCGCACGCCCCGGCGCCGCAGCCGCAGGCTCAATACCCCCAGACGCCGCAGCCTTACGCCACGGCCCCCGTGCCGAACCCCGCCGCCCCCCAGGGGTACGGATTCCCACCGCAGTCCGGGCCCAACTCCCCAGCCGAGGCCGGTGGTTACGGCTTCCCGCAGCCGCCCGCCCAGCCGCAGCCCCCGGTCGACCCGCGCGCCGGTGCCGCCTGGCCGCAGCCCGTGCAGCATGACCAGCGGCAGCAGACCAACCCCGGTGTGGCGCCCCTGGGTTACACGGCGGCGGTGGAGCTGTCCTCCGACCGGCTGATCAACAAGAAGCAGAAGACGAAGAGCAGCCGTCCGGTCGGCGGCGGTGGTCTGTTCAAACTCGGTGGCAAGAAGGAGGAGGCCGAGCGGCAGCGGAAGCTGGACCTGATCCGTACGCCGGTTCTGTCGTGCTACCGGATCGCCGTCATCAGCCTCAAGGGCGGGGTGGGCAAGACGACCACAACCACCGCGCTGGGCTCCACGCTCGCCACCGAGCGGCAGGACAAGATCCTCGCGATCGACGCCAACCCGGACGCGGGCACGCTCGGCCGCCGGGTCCGCCGCGAGACCGGCGCCACCATCCGCGATCTGGTCCAGGCGATCCCGTACCTCAACTCGTACATGGACATCCGGCGGTTCACCTCGCAGGCCCCGTCCGGCCTGGAGATCATCGCCAACGACGTCGACCCTGCCGTGTCCACGGCCTTCAACGACGAGGACTACCGGCGCGCGATCGACGTGCTGGGCAGGCAGTACCCGATCATCCTCACCGACTCCGGTACGGGTCTGCTCTACAGCGCCATGCGCGGGGTGCTCGACCTCGCCGACCAGCTCATCATCATCTCGACTCCGTCCGTCGACGGTGCGAGCAGCGCCAGTACGACGCTGGACTGGCTGTCGGCGCACGGGTACGCGGACCTCGTCGCGCGCTCCATCACCGTCATCTCCGGGGTCCGCGAGACCGGCAAGATGATCAAGGTGGAGGACATCGTCTCGCACTTCGAGACGCGGTGCCGCGGAGTCGTGGTCGTGCCGTTCGACGAGCACCTGGCCGCGGGTGCGGAGGTCGACCTGGACATGATGCGGCCGAAGGTCCGGGAGGCGTACTTCACGCTGGCTGCGATGGTCGCCGAGGACTTCGCGCGCCACCAGCAGTCGCACGGCCTGTGGACGTCGGACGGCAACCCTCCCCCGGTTGCGGCACCGCCGCTGCCTGGTCAGATGCCCGGACAGTTCGTGCCCGGACAGTACGCCCCGGGGCAGATCCCCGGACAGCCGGCGCCCGGCGGGATTCCCGGTCAACAGGTCCCAGGACAGCAGATTCCGGGACAGCAGATGCCCGGTCAGATTCCCGGTCAGCAGATCCCGGGGCAGCACATCCCCAGGCAGTCCGCCCCCGGCCATCCCGCGCCGGGTCAGGCTCCCCAGCCGCCCCACACCGCCCAGCCGTACCCGCAGCCGGGCCCGGCCCCCTACCCGTACCAGGGCGCCGACGCCGGGCAGCCGCAGCAGCCGGATCAGGGCGCTCAGCCCGAGCCCGGCCCGCCGTACCCGCCGGCTCAGCAGCCCCACCCGCCGCAGCCGGGCCAGACCCCGCCTCCGCCGCCGCCCCAGCCGTAGCAGCCGGTCCCCGAGGCGGGGACGCGACGGCAACGAAAACGGGGCGGCCCGTGTCTGAGACACGGGCCGCCCCGGCGTCAGAGCACCGCCCCGGTGGTCACAGGAGCGCGTGGTGCAGGTGGAGCGCGTCAGTCCGCGTCGTACGCCGCGATCAGAACCAGGCAGCGCTGCACGTCCTGCGCCATCTGCTCCAGAAGCCCTTCCAGCGAGTCGAACCGGGCCTGGCCGCGGACGAACGCCAGGAAGTCGACGGCGACGTGCAGTCCGTACAGATCCAGCCCCACGCGGTCGATGGCGTACGCCTCCACCGTCCGCTCGGTGCCGTCGAACTGCGGGTTCGTGCCGACGGAGATCGCGGCCGGCATCGCCTCGTCCCCCACGTGCAGCCAGCCGGCGTAGACGCCGTCGGCCGGGATCGCGGTGTGCGGCAGCGTCTCGACGTTGGCGGTCGGGAAGCCGAGGTCACGGCCGCGCTGGGCGCCTCGTACGACGACCCCCTCGACGCGGTGCGGGCGCCCGAGGATCTCGCGCGCCCCCTCGACGTCGCCCTCGGCGATCAGCCGCCGGGTCAGGGTGGAGGAGAAGGGCTGGCCCCCGCCCGCCTCACCGCTGACGTAGAGATCCACCACCTCGACCTCGAAGTCGTACGTCTTGCCCTGCTCGGCCAGGAATTCCACGTTTCCCGCGGCCTTGTGGCCGAAGCGGAAGTTCGGGCCCTCGACCACGGCCTTGGCGTGCAGCTTGTCCACCAGGACCTTGACCACGAAGTCGGCGGGCGAGAGCCGCGAGAATTCCGTGGTGAAGGGCAGGATGAGGACCGCGTCCACACCCAGTTCGGCCATCAGTTCGGCACGACGGTGGTGCGCGGCGAGCAGCGGCGGGTGGCTGCCCGGGCGCACGACCTCGCTGGGGTGCGGGTCGAAGGTGACGACGACCGAGGGAACGCCCAGCTCACGCGCGCGTTCCACGGCATGCCGGATGATCAGCTGGTGTCCGCGGTGGACTCCGTCGTAGGACCCGATGGTGACGACGCTGCGCCCCCAGTCCTGGGGGATGTCCTCCAAGCCACGCCAGCGCTGCACTGTGACCGCTCCTCGTCGAACCCATGTCCGTGTCTGCCTCGTACGCAGGTCTAAGGGTGCCATGCCGGGTGGCTTCGGCCAGCATCGGCATGGGCGCTGTGACAGTCGGCACGTGCCCCGCGGGGTCAGTGCCCGGTGAGCCCGGCGCCCGCACCGGGGAAGGACGGGGGCCGCAGCGGTCATACCCCGGACCGCACCGGTAGGGCCGGGACCTGCAGGCTCGCCAGGTTTTCGATCATGCGGCGGGTGTGCGGACCGACCAGGACGGCCCAGTCCGCCGAGTCGTCGGTCAGCCAATGGGCGACGACCCGGGCAAAGCCGGGGATATGCCGGGCGAGGTCGAACAGTTCGCAGTCGAAGCGCGCGGCGCCCTCCGGGGTGCGGGCCAGGACCAGGCCCGTCCGGTGGATCGCATGGCGTGCATGCTCCTGTCCGCCCCGGTGCACACCGTCGGCCGCCGCGCGCAGGGTCGCGTCGAGGACCGCGGGGTCCCGCTCCTGGCCGAGCAACAGGTCGAGCAGTTCGCGCCGCAGGGGGCGCGACTGTGCGTCGCCGGGCGCGGCCAGCACGCCGGCGAGCGCCGACCGCAGCTGTGGTGGGCCGCCGTCGAGCAGCCCGGCGACCAGCGGCAGCAGGAAGGCGCGGGCGGCGCGGTCACGGTCCAGACGCCCGCCGACATACGCCGCGACCTGGCTGCCCAGGTACCCGGACTCGCCGGAGCGGGCGAGTCCCGCGTCCGTGTCAGGACGCCGCGTCACGGTCTCGCGTACGAGGACGGCGACCGGGCCTGCGAGGGCGGGGGGCGCCGCATCGAGGAGGGTCCGCAGGGTCTGCCCGGCATCCGGCCCGCACCGCCACAGCCGGGTGCGGAACGCGGCGAGCACCGGCTCCGGATGCCCGGCCAGGGCGGTGGCCAGGACGCTCGCGGGCAGTTGCGGATCACCGGCCGTGAACCGCGCGAGGGCCTGCGGAAGGTACCGGGCGCGGGTCAGCGGATCCTGTACGAGGAGGGCGAGGGCTCCGCCGTGCACGGTGCAGTCGGCGGGGCGGGCGAGAAGGACGAGCGCGGCATGGCGCAGCAGCTCGCGGTCCGTCTCGACGCGCACGTGCGGGGCGACGCGGAGCCCGTGGGCCACCGCGGCCGTCCGTCGCACGGGCCGCCCGTCGTGCGCCCACCGGTCCACGGCCCGGCAGATAGCGGACGGTTCCTCCTCGGCGAGCGCGGCGAGCAGTTCGTCGCCGCGCCGGTGACCGCTGTCGACGAGCGCCTCGGCCAGCTCGTCGAGGGCGGCGCGCCGGTGGGTGTGCAGCAGGGCCTGCGCTGCTGTGGCGACGGTGGCGTGCGGGGTGGCGGGAAGCGGGCGCTCGTCGTCGAACCAGCGGGTGAGGTGACGCGGCACGGAGACGGGATCCGCGGCGAGCAGTCGCGCTACGGCGTCCAGGTACCGGGGGACGCCGGGCCGGCGGCCGTCGGCGGGACTGCCCGCGTCATGTCCTGTGCCGTACGCCTCGGCCGGCCGCGCGGGCTCGTCCGCAGCGACCAGCCTTCTCAGCAGGTCGAAGCGTTCCGCCTCCGGCACCCGCAGTGCTTCCCAGAACCACGGCCCGAACTCGCTGGGAACGCTCCGCTGCTGGGCCCGCCAGCGCACGATTCGGTCGGCGGTGAGACGCAGGACGTACAGGTACGGCGTCGCGTCCGGCAGGCGCAGGAGGGTGCCGGCCAGGAGGTTGGTCGCGCACAGGGCGGCCTCGTCAGGCGGAGCGGCACAGAGCGGCAGCAGCGCGTCCAGCGCATGCGCCAGGTCCTCGAGGCGGAGGGCCAGCTCCGCGTCGCCTTCCTCGCGGGCCAGCCGGAGCAGCGCCTGTACGACCGGGCCGACGCGGTGACGTGGCACGGGCAGGGTGCCGGCCGGGGCGGGCTGCCCATGCACGGTACGCGCGCGGCGCCGGGCGGCCGCCGTCGCCGTCAGCGAAGACGCGGGGTGCTCCCCCGCCCCCAGCGCGTGGGCGTGGACCAGGGCGTGCAGAGCGGCGTCCAGGTCGAGGTGCGTGCTCTGGAGCGAGTCGGCGGGTTCTTCGAGGGTGAGGTGGTGGTCGCCGCCCGCGGGGGCGGGCGGCCCCTCGGCGAGTACGGCGGAGGCCCGGCTTCCGGTCCCTCCGAACTGGGGCGACGGCGCGGCACCCGGGGCGAGGACGGACCCGCCGGTCGCGAGGGGCCGCAGACCCCGCGGGCAGGCCGGGCGAAGCACGGCTCCGGCCGGCTCGCACCCGGCCTCGGTCCTCCGCCCGTCCCCGACCGAACGGCCCCAGGTCACCACCGGCGTGTCCGCCGGCAGCATCGGCCACTCGGAAGGAGCCCTCCGCACGCCCGCAGGCACACCCCGCACGTCCGAAGGCCGAACCGACACGTCCGCAGCCGCCCTCCGCACATCCGCAAGCCGCGCCACCGCGTCCCCGGGCACCACCAGCTCGTCCGCACGCGGTTCCCGGTGCTGCACAGCCGGTTCCCGTCCCCACCGCCGACTCTCCGGCACCGCAATCAGAGGAGATCCCCGGTGCAGCATCTCCCCGGGGAACGCCGCGCCCACCCGCTCCCAGTACTCCGCCCCGCACCCCACGACAAGTCGTGCCCCCGTCTCGCGCAGCCAAGTGGCCGTGGCCGTCGCCCAGTCGGTGAACCGGGGGCCGGGGGCGGACGGCATCTGCTGCGGGGCGTCGAGGAGGAGCAGCAGCGGGCGCCCGGCGTCGCGTGCGACACGGGCCACACGCTCGAGACTTGGATGATCCGTCTCGCTCCCCTGGCCGGCCGGCCGGCAGCCGGCCGCCGTCACGAACCGTGCCGCCCGCTCCAGCGCCCGTGCGACCGCGTCGGCCAGGGAGGTGTCCGTGCCCATGAGGTCCGTTCCGCTCAGCCGGATCACGGGGACCGGCTCCGGCGCCCGGGACTGCTGTGCGGCGAGGCAGTCGAGTGCCGCCGTACGCGCGCCTCCGTGGGACCCGACGAGCCCGAGGACGGTGGCGCCGCCCTTCTCGAAGGCCGCGAACTCCCCGAGGACCACGGCGGATGAGAGGGATTCGGCGTCGTAGGACCGGCCCTGCGGTCCCGCTGCCGTGAGTTCCAGGACGCCGGCGAGGTTGAGGTCCGCCCCGTACGCGGGAACCGTTTCCGCGCTCCGCGCGAGCAGCCCCTCCAGCGGCCCGCCGGGACCGCGCAGGGGCGCCGCGAAGCCCGTCGTCCGGTGTTCCGTGTGCAGCGCGGTGCCGAGCACGGCCAATACGACTCCGGTCGCCGCGTCGAGTACGGGCCCGCCGGCCGCGCCCCCGCCCACGCGGAGCGCCTCGGTACCCGCCGTGCCGATCGCCAGCTCCAGTGCGGCTTCGAGGGGATGGGAGCCGTCCGCGGCCCGGTAGGTGACGGCGGTCGTGCCGAGCACGCGTGCCTCTCGCCAGCCGCCCGCGGCGATCCTGACGTATGTGCCGGTCTCGACGCGGTCCCGCGCCGTGACGGGGAGCGGGCGCAGATCGAGTCCCTCGGTGCGCACGAGGGCGAGTCCCGCGTGCGGCAGCGGGGTCACCTCATCGGCGCCCAGCACGCAGACGCGCTGGTCCGGCGCCTCCAGTACCAGCCGGTCCGCTCCGTCCACGACCTCGTGACCGGTGATCACCGTGCCGTCGTGGTCGACGGCGAACCCGATGCCGCGCGGGCGTCCCACCAGGTCGTAGAAGCGTGCGAGCACGGGACCCGCTCCGCGAGCTCCACCGCCGCCGTCCCGTGTCCGAGAGCCCCGTACCGCCATGCTGGAACCTCCCCGCCGTACCTGGATCCGACGGTAGGCCGACGAAGATCAGCGGGACAGATGCCATGGTGAACGCGCCCCCTTCCGCTCCCTTGGTTCACTCCGAGCGCCTGCTCAATGGGGTGAATGGACGACAGAGGATGGATACACCTCTGTGGGGGAACCGAGGGGGGACCCGTGGAGCGGCGGCGCGCATCCCCGTGCTCGCCGCTCCACGGGCCGGGCTCAGCCGAACACGGACAGGCTCTTCGCCTTCCCCTTGAGCTCCTCGACCAGCGCGACGAACCGGCCCTCGGGGGCGAACACGGCGACGGGACCGGCGCCCGCGTACTCGTCCGGCATCTCCAGGCGCACCCCGTTCGTGAGCAGCCGGGCCCGCTTGTCGTCCACGTCCCAGCGCGGGAACGCGGCCGCGGCGGCCTCGGCGATCGGCATCACCGTCAGCTTCTCCTGGAGCTGGTCCAGGGTGCGGGCGGCGTCCAGCTTGTAGGGCCCGACGCGGGTGCGCCGCAGTGCGGTGAGATGGCCTCCGACGCCGAGATCCGCGCCCAGATCCCGGGCCAGGGCCCGGATGTAGGTGCCCGAGGAGCAGACGACGGAGACGATCAGGTCCAGCGCCGGGGTGCCGTCCTCGGCGACCGCGTCCCGGACGTCGTAGACGGTGAAGGCGGAAACGGTGACGGGCCGGGCCGGGATGTCGAAGTCCTCGCCCTCGCGGGCCCGCTTGTAGGACCGCACGCCGTTGATCTTGATGGCGCTGACCTTGGACGGCACCTGCAGGATGTCACCGGTCAGCTTGGCGATCCCGGCGTCGATGGCGTCGCGGGTGACCCCGGAGGCGTCGGTGGAGGAGGTGATCTCCCCCTCGGCGTCGTCCGTGACGGTGTTCTGCCCGAGCCGGATGGTCCCGAGGTACTCCTTCTCGGTCAGCGCGAGGTGTCCGAGGAGCTTGGTGGCCTTCTCCACGCCGAGGACGAGCACGCCGGTCGCCATGGGGTCCAGCGTCCCCGCGTGGCCGACGCGCCGCGTCTTCGCGATCCCGCGCATCTTGGCCACGACGTCGTGGGAAGTGAAGCCCGACGGCTTGTCGACGATGACGAGGCCGTCGGGCGTGGTGTGCTGCTGGGTCATTCGGTGGTGTCGCCCGTCTCGTCCTCGGAGCCGGGCTTCTTGTAAGGATCGGCCTCACCGGCGTACGCGGCGCCGGTGGCCGCCTCGCGCACCTTCGCGTCGGAGGCGCGCGCCTTGTCCAGCAGGTCTTCGATGTTCCTGGCGGTGTCCGGGAGGGCATCGGCGACGAAGGCGAGGGTCGGCGTGAACTTCACACCGGCGGCCCGACCGACCTCGGAACGCAGAATGCCCTTGGCACTCTCCAGTCCGGCGGCCGCCGCGTTCCGCTCCTCCTCGTCCCCGTACACCGTGTAGAAGACGGTCGCCTCCCGCAGATCACCCGTCACCCGGGTGTCCGTGATGGTGACGTGCGAGCCGAGCCGCGGGTCCTTGATCCCGCGCTGCAGCTTCTGGGCCACCACCTCTCGGATGAGGTCCGCCAGCCTCTTCGCCCGCGCGTTGTCGGCCACTGGTCCGTCTCCCGTTCTTTCCTGATCTGTCTTCTCTGGTCAGTCGTCGTCGCCGTGGAGGCGCCGTCTGACGGACAGCAGCTCCACTTCGGGGCGTCCGGCGACCAGCCGCTCGCACCGGTCCAGTACGTCGTTCAGATGCCCCGCATCGCCGGAGACCATGGCAAGGCCGATGCCCGCCCGCCGGTAGAGCTCCATGTGATCCACCTCGGCCGCGCTCACCGCGAACTTCCGCTGGAGCTCGGCGACGATCGGGCGGACGACGGAGCGCTTCTCCTTCAGCGACCGCACGTCGCCGAGGAGCAGGTCGAAGGACAGAGTCCCCACGTACATGTGTGTGTCCGGATGACCCGCCGGTGCGGGATCGATGGCCCCGCCGTCCGTATGGGCAGGGACACGAAAACCGTACAACGAACACCGGATCGGCTCGACGGGGTTTTCCCCCGGTCACAGCCGTTCCGGCCGGGCCGCTCGGCCCGGCCCGCCCTTCATGCAGGACAGGCCGCCCGGGGCCCGGCGAAGCGCCGGGGGCCGCAGCCCCCGGCACACGGCACCGGCCGACGGGAACACGTCCCGTCGGCCGGTACTGGCCGATGGCTGTTACACCCGCGGCTTCTCGCGCATCTCGTACGTCGCGATGACGTCGTCGATCTTGATGTCGTTGAAGTTTCCGAGGTTGATACCACCCTCGAAGCCTTCGCGGATCTCGGTGACGTCGTCCTTGAAGCGACGCAGGCCCTCGATGTTGAGGTTCTCCGCGACGACCTTGCCGTCGCGGATGAGGCGCGCCTTGGTGTTGCGCTTGACCTCGCCCGACCGGATGAGCACACCCGCGATGTTGCCCAGCTTGGACGACTTGAAGACCTCGCGGATCTCCGCCGTACCGAGCTCGACCTCCTCGAACTCCGGCTTCAGCATGCCCTTCAGGGCCGCCTCGATCTCCTCGATCGCCTGGTAGATGACCGAGTAGTACCGGACGTCCACACCCTCGCGCTCGGCCATCTGCGCCGCGCGGCCTGCCGCGCGGACGTTGAAGCCGATCACGATGGCGTCGGAGCCCATCGCCAGGTCGATGTCGGACTCCGTGACCGCACCGACACCACGGTGCAGGACGCGGATGTCGACCTCTTCGCCGACGTCCAGCTGGAGCAGCGAGGACTCGAGAGCCTCGACCGAACCGGAAGCGTCACCCTTGATGATCAGGTTCAGCTGCTGGACCTCGCCGGCCTTGAGCACCTTGTCCAGGTCCTCGAGCGACACACGGCGCGTGCGCTTGGCGAACGCCGCGTTCCGCTCGCGGGCGGCACGCTTCTCCGCGATCTGGCGGGCCGTACGGTCCTCCTCGACCACGATGAAGTTGTCGCCGGCACCCGGGACGTTGGTCAGACCCAGGACCTGCACCGGCGTCGACGGGCCGGCCTCGGCCACGTTGTTGCCGTTGTCGTCGAGCATCGCCCGGACGCGGCCGTACGCGTCGCCGACCACCATCGTGTCGCCGACCCGCAGCGTGCCTCGCTGGACGAGGACCGTCGCCACGGCACCGCGGCCGCGGTCGAGACGGGACTCGATCGAGATGCCCTGCGCGTCCTGGTTCGGGTTGGCCCGCAGGTCCAGCGCCGCGTCGGCGGTCAGGACGACCGCCTCCAGGAGGCTGTCGATGTGCAGACCCTGCTTGGCGGAGATGTCGACGAACATCGTCTCGCCGCCGTACTCCTCGGCCACCAGGCCGTACTCGGTCAGCTGACCGCGCACCTTGGTCGGGTCCGCGCCCTCGACGTCGATCTTGTTGACCGCGACGACGATCGGCACGTCGGCCGCCTTGGCGTGGTTCAGGGCCTCGACCGTCTGCGGCATGACACCGTCGTTGGCCGCGACCACGAGGATCGCGATGTCGGTCGACTTCGCACCACGGGCACGCATGGCGGTGAACGCCTCGTGACCCGGGGTGTCGATGAAGGTGATCGCCCGGTCCTCGCCGTTGACCTCGGTCGCGACCTGGTAGGCACCGATGTGCTGGGTGATGCCACCGGCCTCGCCCGCGATGACGTTCGTCTTGCGGATGGCGTCGAGCAGACGGGTCTTACCGTGGTCGACGTGACCCATGACGGTGACGACCGGCGGACGGACCACCAGGTCCTCCTCGTCGCCCTCGTCCTCGCCGAACTCCAGGTCGAAGGACTCGAGCAGCTCGCGGTCCTCCTCCTCGGGGCTGACGATCTGAACCGTGTAGTTCATCTCGCCGGCGAGGAGCTGCAGCGTCTCGTCGGAGACGGACTGCGTGGCCGTGACCATCTCGCCCAGGTTCATCATGACCGCGACGAGGGACGCCGGGTTGGCGTTGATCTTCTCCGCGAAGTCGGTGAGCGACGCACCGCGCGACAGGCGAATGCTCTCACCGTTGCCGCGAGGCAGCATCACACCGCCGACCGACGGGGCCTGCATGGCCTCGTACTCCTGACGGCGCTGCCGCTTCGACTTGCGGCCACGACGCGCCGGACCGCCGGGACGGCCGAAGGCACCCTGCGTGCCACCACGACCGCCCGGACCACCGGGACGTCCACCGAAGCCGGGACGACCAGCGCCGCCACCGCCGAAGCCGCCGCCACCACCACCGGGACCGCCGCCACCGGGACGACCGGCGAAACCGCCGCCACCACCGGGACGACCGGCACCGCCGCCGGGACGGGCGAAGCCGCCACCGCCACCGGGACGACCGCCACCGCCGCCGGGACGACCGGCACCGGCCGGGCCGCGGCCGCCGCCACCGCCGGGACCGGGACGCGGTCCGGCAGCCGGACGCTGCGGCATCATGCCCGGGTTCGGACGCGGACCGGCGGGGCCGCCGCCGTGACCGCCGCCAGGACGGGGACCGCCCTGCGGGCGAGGCATACCGCCCGGGGTCGGACGGGGACCGCCGGGAGCCTGCGGACGCGGACCGCCGCCCGCACCCTGCGGCCGGGGACCGCCCTGGCCCGCACCCTGCGGACGCGGGGCGCCAGGGGCACCCGGGCCACCGGGACGGGGGCCACCGCCCGGCCGGGGCGCCTGCGGGCGCGCCATGCCGGTGGAGCCACCGGAGGTGAAGGGGTTGTTGCCCGGACGGGGACCCGCCTGACGGCCACCCGGACGAGCACCGGGAGCACCCGGACGCGGGCCACCGGGGCGAGCACCCTGGGCACCGCCCTGACCCTGACCCTGACCGGGCGCGGCCGGACGGCCACCAGGCTTCGGGGTACCGGGACCCGGACGGCCCGCAGGACGCGCGGCCGGGGCGGCCGGAGCCGCCGGAGGGGCCGTGAACTCGGGCGCACTGGGGGCAGGAGCCGCCGGAGCGGGCCGAGGCGCGGGCTTCGGGCCCGGGGTCGGACGCGGACCCGGCGCCGCCGGGGCCGGCGCCGCCGCGGCCGGAGCCGCGGGCCGCTCTGCAGCCGGCGGTTTGGGCGCCGCCGGGCGCGGGGCAGCCGGACGTGCGGCCTGCGCCGGGGACGGCGCGGCCGGCTTCGCCGATGCGGCCTTGCGCGAGGCGGCGGACTTTCCGCCACCGCCGTTGCCCTGCTGCAGGGCGTCAGTCAGCTTGCGTACTACAGGCGCCTCAATCGTGGAGGACGCCGAACGGACGAATTCACCGAGTTCCTGGAGCTTGGCCATGACGACCTTGCTCTCCACACCGAACTCCTTGGCGAGTTCGTAGACCCGGACCTTAGCCACTTCGCTCCTTTGAGGTCCGGGTTGCGGCCGGACCGTCGCTAGTTCATGGGCGTACTCATCGCGTACTCATCGAGTGCTCATCGCAATCTCGACCTGCTTTCGACTCGCGAGGTACCAGGGCCGCACGGGGTTCCATACGGCACTTCCAACGGTATTGCCTGCTCAGCAAGGTGCTGCTCAGCAACCTTCCGCCTGCTCGACGTACTGGCGCAACGCCTTTGTGTCGAGCGGTCCCGGGACGCGGAGCGCCCGTGGGAACGCCCGGCGGCGGACCGCCAGGTCGAAACAGGCCACGGCGGGGTGTACGTACGCACCCCGGCCGGGCAGCGTACCGCGAGGATCGGGGACACATTCGCCCCCGGTCACCACGGTGCGCAGCAGTTGGATCTTGGCCGCTCGCTCCCGGCACCCCACACAGGTGCGCTCAGGGCATGCGCGGGCATGCGTCCGGCCAGACACGCTTAAGTCTACCTCCCCGCACCGACCTCACCTCTTTGGGGCAAGAATCGAACAGTTGCTGCGCACGGAACTGTCGTGATCTCAGCGCAACCCGGCCGGGAGATATTCCCGGCCGAGGTCAGTCGCCTCAGTCGCGCCTCTCCGCGGGCTGCTCGGTGTCGGGCCGGATGTCGATCCGCCAGCCGGTCAGCCGGGCCGCCAGACGCGCGTTCTGCCCCTCTTTGCCGATCGCCAGCGACAGCTGGTAGTCGGGGACCGTCACCCGCGCCGAGCGGGCCGCGAGGTCCACGACCTCGACCTTGGAGACACGGGCCGGGGAGAGCGCGTTCGCCACCATCTCGGCCGGGTCGTCCGACCAGTCGACGATGTCGATCTTCTCGCCGTTGAGCTCCCCCATCACATTGCGCACACGGCCGCCCATGGGGCCGATGCACGCGCCCTTGGCGTTCAGACCCGAACGGGTGGACCGCACGGCGATCTTCGTACGGTGACCGGCCTCGCGGGCGATCGCGGCGATCTCGACGGAGCCGTCGGCGATCTCCGGCACCTCCAGCGCGAACAGTTTTTTCACCAGATTGGGGTGGGTCCGTGAAAGCGTCACTGACGGACCGCGCACGCCCTTGGCCACCCGGACGACGTACGACCGGATCCGCTTGCCGTGCTCGTACGTCTCGCCCGGCGCCTGCTCCTGCACCGGCAGGATGGCCTCCAGCTTGCCGATGTCCACGAGCACGTTCTTCGGGTCGCGGCCCTGCTGGACCACACCGGTGACGATGTCGCCCTCGCGCCCCGCGTACTCGCCGAGCGTCGCGTCGTCCTCGGCGTCGCGCAGGCGCTGCAGGATGACCTGCTTGGCGGTGGTGGCGGCGATACGGCCGAAGCCCGACGGGGTGTCGTCGAACTCGCGGGGCTCCTGCCCCTCCTCGAGGTCCTCGAGGTCCTCCTTCGCCCACACGGTCACATGGCCGGTCTCCCGGTTGAGCTCCACGCGCGCGTGCCGGCGGCTTCCCTCCGTGCGGTGGTAGGCGATGAGGAGGGCCGACTCGATCGCCTCGACCAGCAGGTCGAAGGAGATCTCCTTCTCCCGCACCAAGCCCCGCAGGGCACTCATGTCGATGTCCACAGCTACGCCTCCTCTTCTTCTTTCATGTCGCTGTCGTCCTTGCGGCTGAACTCGACCTGGACGCGCGCCTTGACGATGTCCGGGAAGCCGAGTCTGCGCGTGGTGGCCTTGCGGCCCTTGACACCGGGCACCTCGAGGTCGACGCCCTCGTCGTCGACCTGCAGGATTCTGGCGACCAGCTCGCCGCCCTCGGCCAGCTGGAACTTCACCAGCCGGCCCGCGGCCCGCTCGTAGTGCCGGTGTTCCGTGAGGAGGCGCTCCGCGCCCGGCGTTCCGACCTCGAGGGTGTACTCGCCCTCGCCCATCGCGTCCGCCTCGTCGAGCTTCGCCGAGAGCACACGGCTCACATCGGCGATCCGGTCCAGATCGGCACCGGTGTCGGAGTCGACGACGACACGCAGCACCCGCTTGCGCCCGACCGAGTCCACCGCGATCTCCTCGAGATCGAGTCCCTGGGAGTTGACGAGCGGCTCCAGCAGTTCTCGCAGCCTCTCGCTCTGGGTGGTGCTCATCCGGGTGACTCCTCGGCCGCGTGTGCTGTTGTGGGTTGGTCGCGTGTCAGGTCAAAGGGTATCCGGTCGCGGGGAGTGTTGCCGTCCACCTGGGCCATGGGCAGGGGCCCCGGGCGTGAACGGCCGAGCCGATGGCGAGAGCCGGGGCGGCACCCGGGTACCGTGATCACGGGCGAGTCGCCCATCCGTTCGTCAACTCGCCTCTCGAGGACGTCTGCCGTGCCGTTCCCCCCGCACCCGCGCATCCCCCTGCGCAGACGAAGCCTGCTCGTCTCGGCCGCGGGCGCCACGCTGCTCGCGGGCTGCTCCAGCGCCCCCGACTCGACCGTCACCGGGGGCGGCACCATCTCGGTCGCCGACAAGGTACGGGCACGTGCTGCCCGCGACAGCGAGACGCTGGCCGACCGGTACACCGCGGTGATCGCCGCCCATCCGGCGCTTGCGGCGCGGCTGCAGCCGCTGCGCACGGCTGTCGTCCAGCATGCGCAGGCGTTCGGCGGCGGTTCGGGCGCCTCGGCCTCCCCCTCGGTGCCGGTGTCGCCCTCCCCCTCGATGTCCCCTCCGGTCTCCGCGTCGGCCTCACCCACCCCCTCTCCCGTAGCCGCGGATCCCAAGACCGCCCTCGCAGGCCTGGCCGCGGCCGAGCTCACGCTGGCCGACCAGCGGGCCAAGGCACTGCTGGAGGTACCGGGTGAGCTGGCACGGCTGATGGCGTCCGTGGCGGCGGCCGGCGCAGCGCACGCGTATCTGCTGACGGAGGCCGCGAAGTGAGTACGACAAGCAGCACACCGGGCACGCACACCGGCACGCCGGACTCCGCGGACGGCGAACTCACAGCACTGCGGGCAGCCCTGCGCGCCGAACACGCGGCGGTCTACGGCTACGGCGTCGTCGGCGGGCTGATCGAGCGGGCCCGGCGGCAGGAGGCGCAGTCCGCCTACGACGCCCACCGGGCGCGACGGGACGAACTGACCCGGGCCGTGCGGGACCTGGGCGGCACACCGGACGCCGCCGCGGCCGGCTACGCGCTGCCCTTCCGGGTCCCGGACTCCGCCGCCGCCGTACGGCTCGCCGCCGAGTTGGAGGCGAGGCTGGCGGGGGTGTACTCCGATCTCGTCCGGGCCTCGACGGGCACCAGGCGGGGCTTCGCCGCCGGGGCGCTGCGGGAGGCGGCGGTGCGGGCGGTGCGCTGGAGCGGCGAGAGCGTAGCCTTCCCAGGTCTCGCCGAGCGGGCGGCTACCGCCCCCACCGCGTCGGCGACGTCACGGACTTGAGGCGTACGCGCACACCACGCGCGTGCGAAGCGGACCTGGAAGGGAAGTACTCGCGCATGGCTTTCGAACCGCCGCAGCGCCTCGTACGGGCGCTCGGCGAGGCAATGCCGGACGGCGGCGCCGAGTGGCTGGACAAGCTCTCCGGGCTGGCCCGGCAGGCCGTGGATCTACGCGAGTTGACCGTCGAGCGGGTGCAGGCACCGGGCGGCCGCAGCAGTCTGGTCCTGCTGGTGCGGCAGGCCGACGGCACGCCCGCCGTACTGAAGCTGGCGCCGCCGCGGGCCCGGCCCGAGAGCGAGTGCGCCGCGCTCGCGCACTGGGGCGGGCTCGGCGCAGTGCGGCTCCTGGACGCGGACCCGGCGCTGGGCGTCCTGCTGCTCGAGCGGCTGCATCCGGAGATGTCCGTACGGTCGCTGCCGGAGGCCAAGGCCCTGCTGGAGGCCGCGGGGACGCTGCGCCGGCTGTGGGTGGAGCCGCCCGCCGGTCACTCCTTCGAGACGGTGGCCGCCCGCACCGAGCGGCAGGCCGAGGCGATGCGGGTGGGAGCGGAGACGGACCCCGAGGTGGCGCCCCTGGTGGACGCGGCGCTGGTGGCCCGGGAGAACCTGCTCGCCACCCCGCCCGGCGAACGGTTGCTGCACGGCACCTTCCGGCAGAGCAAGGTGCTCGCCGGAGAGCGGATGCCGTGGCTCGCCGTGGGCCCGGACCCGGTGGTCGGCGAGTGCGCCTTCGACCTGGCGCGGCTGGTGCGCGACCGGGTGGAGGACCTGATCGCGGCACCCTCCGGCGCGTCGATCACTCGCCGCCGGGTGAAACGGCTCGCGGAGTCGCTGGACCTCGACCAGGAGCGGCTGCGCGGCTGGACGCTGTTCCGGGCGGTCGAGTCCGGGGTGCGGGCCCGCCGGGTCGGCCGGGACCAGGACGCGGAACTGCTGCTGGAGTTCGCGAGCTGGCTGTGACCAGCCCGTCGCACATCACCCGGACGTGTGAGCCCAGGACCGAGGGGTCCACAGCCGCGGGCCGTCGTGGCCGGCGACAGGACCCCACGACGGAGCCGCAGCACGGCAGCGGGCGATGCGATGGCCTGTCATACGGCGCCGCACACCCCGAGCCGGGAGCTGCGCAGCGGCCCTCGGTAGCGGCGGCACTCGGCCGTCGGCCCCGGAACAGCCGACAGTCGCCGGACCACGGCGGCGGAGCCGTAGCCCGCAGCGCGCAGTGCCGTACGACGCCCCACACCCCGAGCCGGGAGCTGCGCAGCGGCCCTCGGCAGCGGCGGCACTCGACCGTCGGCCCCGGAACAACCGACGGTCGCCGACCGGACCACAGCGGAGCCACAGCCCGGCAGCGCGCGGTGCGATAGCCAGCCGCACGGCACCCCCACACCCCGAGCCGGGAGCGACGCAGCGGCACTCAGCACCGGCGGCACTCGGCCGTCGGCCCCGGAACAGCCGACAGTCGCCGGACCACGGCGGCGGAGCCGTAGCCCGCAGCGCGTAGTGCCGTACGACGCCCCACACCCCGAGCTCGGTGCTACGCAGCGGCACTCAGCACCGGCCCGTGGACAACCGACGGCCGCCGATCCGACCATGGCAGCGAAGCCGGAGCCCGACAGCGCGCAGTGCGATGGCCGGCCGAACGACACCCGCACACCCGGGTCGGGAGCTTCGCAGCGGCAGGACTCGGTATCGGCCCCGGAACAGCCGATGGCCGCCGGTCGGTGACCGGCGGCCATCGTGTCGGGCGATGAGGCTCAGGCCGTCAGGCGGGCGATCGCCTCGTCCACCGTCAGTTCCTCGCGCTCGCCCGTCTTGCGGTCCTTGAGCTCCAGGACGCCCTCGGCGGAGCGGCGGCCCGCCACCAGGATCTGAGGCACGCCGATCAGTTCGGCGTCCGTGAACTTCACGCCCGGCGAGACACCCGCACGGTCGTCCACCAGCACCCGGAGACCGGCCTCGGCCAGCTTCTGGGAGACGTCGAGGGCCAGCTCGGTCTGCAGGGCCTTGCCCGCCGCCACGACGTGCACATCGGCCGGGGCGACCTCCTTGGGCCAGCACAGCCCCTGCTCGTCGGCGGTCTGCTCGGCGAGCGCGGCGACCGCGCGGGAGACACCGATGCCGTAGGAGCCCATGGTCACCCGGACCGGCTTGCCGTTCTGGCCGAGGACGTCGAGCTTGAGGGCGTCGGCGTACTTGCGGCCCAGCTGGAAGATGTGGCCGATCTCGATCGCGCGGTCGAGCTTGAGCCCGGTTCCGCACTTCGGGCACGGGTCGCCCTCCTGGACCACCACGACGTCGACGTACGCGTCGACCTCGAAGTCGCGGCCCGCGACCACGTTCTTCGCGTGCATGCCCTCCTTGTTGGCACCGGTGATCCAGGAGGTGCCCGGGGCCACGCGCGGGTCGGCGATGTAGGTGACCTTCTCCAGGCCCTGGGGGCCGACGTAGCCGCGGACCAGGTCCGGCCGGCCGGCGAAGTCCGTCTCGGTGACCATCTCGACGACCGCCGGGGCGAAGTGCGCCTCGACCTTGTCGATGTCGACCTCGCGGTCGCCGGGGACGCCCACGGCGACGATCTCGCCGTCGACCTTGACGAGCAGGTTCTTCAGGGTGTCGGAGGCCTGGACGCCGAGGGAGGCGGCGAGGGTCTCGATGGTCGGGGTGTCCGGGGTCGGAATCTCCTCGAGGGCGGGCACCTCTGCCGCGTCCACCGGCTTCAGCTCGTAGGTGATCGCCTCGGTGTTGGCGGCGAAGTCACAGTTCGGGCAGTCCGCGAAGGTGTCCTCGCCGGCGTCGGCCGGGGCGAGGAACTCCTCGGACTTGGAGCCGCCCATCGCGCCGGCGGTCGCGGCGCAGATCCGGTAGTCGAGGCCCAGGCGCTCGAAGACGCGCTGGTAGGCCTGGCGGTGCAGGGCGTAGGACTGGGCGAGGCCCTCGTCCTCGAGGTCGAAGGAGTACGAGTCCTTCATCAGGAATTCCCGGCCGCGCAGGATGCCCGCACGGGGCCGGGCCTCGTCCCGGAACTTGGTCTGGATCTGGTAGAGGATCACCGGCAGGTCCTTGTACGAGGACGCCTGGTCCTTCACGAGCAGCGTGAAGATCTCCTCGTGGGTCGGGCCCAGCAGGTAGTCGCCGCCCTTGCGGTCCTTCAGGCGGAACAGCTCGGCGCCGTACTCGTCCCAGCGGCCCGTCGCCTCGTACGGCTCCCGGGGCAGCAGCGCGGGCAGCAGCACCTCCTGGGCGCCGATGGCGTCCATCTCCTCGCGGACGACCCGCTCCACATTGGCGAGGACCTTCTTGCCGAGCGGCAGCCAGGTCCACACCCCCGCGGCGGTGCGGCGGACGTAACCGGCGCGGACCAGCAGTTTGTGGCTGAGGACCTCGGCGTCGGCCGGGTCGTCGCGCAGCGTCTTCGCCATCAACTGGGACATGCGCTGGACCGGTGCGTTCGCCATGATTTCTCGACTCCTGCTGATGGGGGTCCCCCCGCCCGAGCGCAGCCGAGAGCGAGGGAGGGTGATGGCTAGGAGGTTAACCGGGCAGCAGGGGCGGGCGGAAATTCGTCAGCGTCGGCGCAGCGGCAGCGGGGCGCCCATCACGGCGTACGGCTTCGGGGCGCTGGGGAAGATCACCCGCCGGGCGAGGTCCTCATAGCCCAGCGAGCGGTACAGCCCGCGGGCCGGGCTCTCGGTGTCGATCGCCGACAGGATCGAGCGGGGCTGCTCCGCGCCGTCGGTGATGATGGTGATCAGTGCCCGGCCGATGCCCCGGTTCTGGTGGTGCGGGTGCACATGCAGCTCGGTGATCACGAACGAGTCGTCGAGCCACCCGGCGTTCCCCTGGGCCCGCAGATACGGCTCGACGACCGTGGACCACCAGTGCGTCCGGTCGTTGGGCATGCCGTAGACGAATCCGACGAGCCGTCCACCGGCGGTGGTGGCGCCGAGCGCCCGGGCCCCGGGGTAGCCCATGTGCCGCAGCACGATCTGACGGCGTACGGCGATCTCGTCGGCGCCCAGCCCGAACGCCACGGCCTGTACGGCGAGCGCCTCGTCGACGCGGGCGGACAGGTCCAGGGGGCCGATCACGACGTCTTCGGGGTCGCGGCGACCGTGACCGGGGAAGCGCAGCATGCGGGGAGCCTACAGGGGGGTGCGAACCGCCCTCCGGGCGACGGTCGCGGGTGGCCGGTCGCACGGTCCCCGGTGCCGCCGCTCCAGCAGCGGCCGCTCAGAACAGCACGCTCATGAACGCGCCGACCTCCTGGAAGCCCACCCTCCGGTACGTCCGGCGCGCGGCGGTGTTGAAGTCGTTGACGTACAGGCTCACCGTCGGGGCCACGTCCGCCAGCGCGAAGCGCAGCACCGCCGCCATGCCGGGGGCCGCGAGTCCCTGGCCGCGGTACTCGGGAGCTACCCACACGCCCTGGATCTGGCAGGCCTGCGAGGTGGCCGCACCGATCTCCGCCTTGAAGATGACCTTGCCGTCGTCGTCGAGGCGGGCGAACGAGCGTCCGGAGCCGACGAGTTCGGCCACCCGGGCCTGGTAGAGCAGCCCGCCGTCGGCTGCCAGCGGTGAGACGCCGACCTCCTCGGTGAACATCGCGACGCAGGCCGGCATGATCGTCTCCATCTCGTCCTTGCGGATGCGACGGACGTACGGATCCGGGGTGATGCCGGACGGCATGCGGTCCGTGACCATGAGTGGCTGGTGTCCGCGGATCTCACGGGCCGGGCCCCAGCTGGGTTCGAGGAGTCGCCACAGCAGGGCGGTGGACTCGGCGGGCCCGACGATGGAGGAGCAGCGGCGGCCGGCCCGCCGGGCGCGGTCGGCGAAGGCCCGCACCGCGCGGGGACTCGCACAGATCGGGACGAGGTTGGCGCCCGCGTAGCACAGCGAGGTGAGCATGCCGTCCTCGTACCAGCCCCACATCTCGCCGCCCAGGCGCCAGGGATCCAGGCCGGCGACCTGGACACGCGACGTCACGAAGGCGTTCGCGACCGGCTCGCGGTCGAGGACGGCGAGCGCGGCGTCCAGGTCACTCGGTTCGAGGACCCGTGTGGTGGTCTGCGTCAACAAGTGCGGGAGCCTCACCCTGGGGTCTGCTGATCTCCGCACTGTACCTGGCGCGCTTGAGCCGCGCCGCCCGGTCTCCCGTCCCACGGGCGGCGCGGGCTGACCGCTGGGTCAGCCGTGGCCCGAGGGACGGCCGTAGCCGACCTGGATCTCGTCGATTCTCAGCTGCCGGTAGAAGGCGGGAACGGTGGGCGCCGCCCAGGTCGTCGGCACGTCGAGCTTGATGTACCGGGTGCTCACAGATGCGCCGAGGTCGTTGAAGCGGACCCCTCTGGCGCTCCAGGACACCGGCCTTGACATCACTCCACGTATGACCGTCACCACTCACGGAAACCGTGTAGTCCTTGATCCTTGCGGAGTCCTCCTTCCTGCCGAAGGTCTCCCTGTTGCAGGTGGGCGACCACTCGCGCTGGTTGACCGCGAGGAAGGCGGCCTTGCGGATCCGGCCCAGGTCCAGGGTGTAACTCGCTGGCAGAGCGCCCCGGTTGTCGGTGTAGGTCGTGAAGTCGCCGTCGGTGAGCGCCGGTTCGCTCGCCCTGACCGTGCCGGTGGGATACACGCCCTCGCGCCGAGGTGCGGTCCGCACCTTGAGGACGGTGTCGTACGGGTCCCAGCCGGTGATCCCGCTGACGGTGAGGGTCCCGTCCCGCTGGTCGAAGTGGAGCCGCTTGCCGGTGCGCAGGTCGGTGACGCGCTCGATCCGGTAGCCGTTGTCGCGGACCCGGATCTCGTCGCCGCTCACCGGTGCGGTGGTGATGTGCATGTACTGGGTCGTGCGGTGGGCCCGGCTGACGGTGATGTAGCCGTACGCGCCGTCGTTCCAGGCACCGGGCTGCATCCCGCCGTGGAGGAAGCCGCCCGCGTCGACGCCGTGCAGGGACTCCCAGATGGGCGGGAGGTAGTCCCTCACCAGGTCGGTGAACTGCTCCTGTTTCGGCGGGAATCTGCCGTTCACCATGGCGGTGAAGTCCATGAGGGACCTGATGGAGTTGCCCGCGTCGGCGATGTACCGGTCGACGTTGAGCGCGGTGGAGACGGGCCGGTCCTGGCCCTCGTACCACCAACTGCCGGTGTCCGGGACCTTGTAGCAGGACTCGGTCAGCCGCGGCAGCGGGGTCCAGATCGCCGACGGCTGATCGTAGGGCGGGGTCATCCCGGTCTTCTGCTCGTGGGACACCATGTCCATGATCGGGGTGTCCTCGTTGTTGTTGCTCAGGGTCATGTCCGGGCGCAGCTCGCGGATCTGCTCGTAGAGCCGGTGCTGTTCCCAGTACTCGTTGTCGTTGTCGATCCAGAACCCGGCGAGTTTCGGGTAGTCGGCCATGACCTCGAAGAAGTTGTCGTACGAGAACTCACCGAAGCCCTGACGGGTCGTGAGGTCGACGTCATGCCCCTTGTAGGGGGAGTAGGCGGCCGAGTCGAGGGCCTCGATGCCCTGCTCGCCGTGCCACTGAGGGTCGTCGGTCATATAGAGGATGACCTTGATGCCCTTGGCGTCGGCGGCATGGATGAGTTCGCCGAGGATGTCGCGCCGGGTGGAGCAGGAGCCGGGATCTTCGAGGGCCAGGGGCGAGCGTAGCCGAGACGGGAGTGGAAGGTGGCGAGCACGATATGGCTCGCGCGGATCTTGCGGGCCTCGTCCACCCAGTAGCCGGGGTTCCAGCCGCCGTCGGTGGCGGCCTTCTCCCACTCGGCACAGTCGTGGTGCTTGGGCGCGGTGAACATGTCCCAGTGCAGGAAGAGCCCCGCCGTGGCGTTCCGGAGCATGGTCTGCCGCGGCGGATACGGCTGCCCGCCCGCCGGCGCCGTGGGCGTGAGGGCGGCGGAGGCCGTGGAGGCGGGTGCGGCAAGGAGGAGTCCGGCGAGCAGGGAAAGGAGCCCGGCCCAGAGGGCCAGAAGTCTGCGGCTTCTCATACGGTCACCGTCATCCGACGTCTGTGCGGGTCTGTGCGCATCTCGTGAGACAGAAGGGCCGTGCGCTCCACAAGGTGCCGCCATACATCGGAGCTGTCAACGGAACACGTACGCCCCGTCACACACCGTGTGACGGGGCGCAGGTGACGCGGGGAAGGAAGCGGGACTCAGCCGGCCACGGAGACCGAGGGCTCGCCGGACGCCGCGCCGTCCTTCTCCATCTGTTCGGCGAGCTTCATCGCCTCTTCGATGAGCGTCTCCACGATCTTCGACTCCGGCACGGTCTTGATGACCTCGCCCTTGACGAAGATCTGGCCCTT
>NZ_JBEYXD010000078.1:0-37097 GCF_040644975.1 Streptomyces sp. NPDC046900
ACCACCGGCCACCAGCCACAAGGGGCAGCACTCGGCGCGGGATTCCACCTCCACGCCCACGCCTCCCCACCACGGTGGGAAACGATCCCGGAAACCCAATCCAACCCAGGATCGCATAGCTAATCAGAGACGCTCAGTAGGCGGGGCTGCAGGCAGGCGTTTCGGTCCGGGGAGCAGTCCGGGCCGTCCTGGTCCGGGTTGTAGGCCGTCTCCGTCCGGTCTGCATGCGGGACGTCATCCGGCGAGGGAATACACGAGTCCTCATCGGGCGTGCAGCCGGCCGGGGCGCGGCGCCTGGGGATTGCCGAGACCGGCGCGGCCCAGGTGTCGCCTTCGAGGGCCTGGGCGAGCGGCGTGCGCCTGACGTTCCCGGCCGGGTGCAGGAAGCGGGAGAGGGCGCACGGCCGCACCTTTCTGTCGGATCCGAGCGCCGTGCGGCCGGAGCCGAAGGGCTTCGGTGTGGCTCTGCGTCACATCCTCCCTGCCGTGCTCGTGTCCGTGGTCTGCTGACGGGACAGCAGGCCGACAAGTTGGCCCCGAGACGACACCGGCAGGTTGCCACCCGCCGCTGCTACCGCCGACGCAGGTCAGCACACGAACCGCTGTTGGGGTGCCAGGACGGACTGTCGGCAGGCACGTTGAGGACAACGGTTCGATTTCTTACGCGCAAGGGGCTGACATCAAGGTCCTGACGCGCGGTAGCGTGCGCGCTCTGCCCGATCGTCGGACCGTCCGGGGACTGCTATGCCTGATCTTTCCATGCCTCCGGACGACCGGCCGGCGTCGCCCGTGACCTCCCGTGTGACGGCCGGGTCGGGAGCGAAGCTGCAGCGGCGTCTGGTGCTGGGGTCCGTGCTGCCAGCAGGCGTTGTCGCCGTGGCCGGCACGGCGGCCACCGTGCTGGTCCGCGTTGGCCACCTGGACGGCGTGAGTCAGGGCGCGGTGTCCGGCGGTGCGATTTTCATCGGCATCATGGCGGCCGGGATCGCGGGGATACGTGCTTCGGCGCAGGCGCGAGCCGTCACCGCGCACTGGGCCGAGCTGACTCGTGCGGCCGACCGGAGCAGTGCCGAGCTGGCCGAGCTGACCCGCACCACGGCCGAAGGCAGGGCCGAACTGGAGTCCCTGTGCAGCCGGTTGCGGGCCGGAGAGCATCCTGTGCGGCGCCGGCCGGAACTGCCGCAGCCAAGTGGGCCGGACGAGCTCTCCCGCCTTCGGTTCGAGATCTCCGCCGCTCGGCTTGAGACGGTGGCGGCCCTGCAGGAGTTCGCCGCCCGTGCAGTCGGTGGGGATGACGGTTCCCGGCTGGAGCAGTTCGAGGTGTTCGCCAACCTGGCGCGCCGGCTGGAGTCCCTGGTGCACCGCGAGATCGGTCTGCTGGACAGCCTGGAGAACGAGGTCGAGGACCCGGACCTGCTCAAGGGACTGTTCCGGGTGGACCACCTGTCAACCCGGATCCGCCGTTATGCCGAGAACCTGGCCGTGCTCGGCGGCGCGAACGCCCACCGCCAGTGGACTCGCCCCGTCGGACTGACCGACGTGCTGCGTTCCGCCGTCGCCGAGATCGACCAGTACGCCCGGGTCAAGCTGGTCCCGCCCATCGAGGGAACGGTCAGCGGCCATGCCGTGGTCGATGTCGTCCATTTGCTGGCCGAGCTGCTGGAGAACGCGACGGTCTTCTCAGCGCCGCAGACCACTGTGCATGTGCGGGTGGAGCCCGTCGCCGCGGGAGTGGCGATCGAGGTCGAGGACCGGGGCCTGGGCATGTCCTCGGACGAGCGCAGCCAGCTGAACGCCGTCCTGGGCGCACCCGGCGAGGTCGCTTTGGGCGAGCTGCTGCGGGACGGCCGGATCGGCCTGTATGTGGTGTCCGTCCTGGCCCAGCGGCACAACATCGCCGTGCAGTTGCAGAGCAATGTCTACGGCGGCACCCAGGCCGTCATGGTGCTGCCCAGTGCACTGCTCGGCCCGCAGCCGGCTGCTCCCACGCCCGCGCATCACATCAGCCCGGCCTCTGACACGGCGCCGCAGGCAGCGGAGCCCGAGGCGGCGGGGACCCGGGTGAACGTGCCGAGCTTCGTTGCGGATCCGCACATGTCCGATTCCGGATCTCGCTTTGTCCCGGCGGCCGCCGGCGGCGAGAGTGACCGTCCGCGGCTGCCTCAGCGGCGGCGCGGGGACCCCGCCGCCGAACGGCCGCACCCGGTCCGCGCCGCCGGTGCCGACGAGGACCTCGCCCATGACCCCGGCCTGATGGTCGCGTTCCAGACCGGGCTGCGCAGGGCCGAGGAAGCGCAGACGCCCTGACAGTCGAGGCTGCCCTGAACGCCCGGGGCCGCGTTTCAGCAAGCCGTTTCTTTCTGCCGAAGTGGAGAACACCATCGTGGTGAGCGAAGACCTTTCCTGGCTGTTGACGGGTCTGGTGAACCGGGTGCCGCACACCCGAAGCGCCTTGTTGCTGTCCGCGGACGGGCTGGTGAAGGCAGCGGAGGGCCTCGAACAGGACGCCGCGGACCAGTTGGCCGCGCTCGCCAGCGGGCTGTACTCATTGGCACGCAGCGCGGGCCGGCACTTCGACGACGGCGGTGACGTGCGGCAGATAGTGACCGAGCTCAGCACCTCGCTGCTGTTCGTCTCGGCCGCCGGCCACGGCGCCGTCCTGGCCGTGCTGGCCGGACGCGACGCGGACGCGGCGGTACTGGGCTACGAGATGGGGATGCTGGTGAAGAGCGTACGACCGCACCTGGCCACGCCGCCCCGGCACCCGGTGGGGTAACCGATGACGCCCGTCCTCCCGGACGGACCACTGGTCGACGAAGCGGCCGGGCGGCTGGTCCGTCCCTACACCGTGAGCGACGGCCGGACCAGAGCCACGTCCCACTTCACGCTGGTGACCATGGTGCGGGCCACCGGAGTTCAGACGCAGGGCGCCTTCGGTCTGGAGCATGCGCAGGTCCTGGCACTGTGCGAGCGGCCAGTGAGCGTCGCCGAGGTCGCGGCCCGCATGCAGGTACCCGCTGCCGTGGTCAAGGTGCTGCTGTCCGATCTGGCCGAGGGAGGCGCGGTGGTCGCAGGTGACGCGCCCTTGGCGCCCTTGGGCTCCCACACACGACCCGACCGAGACCTCCTGGAAGCGGTACGCGATGGCCTCCTCAAACGACTGTGACCCGCTGCCCGCCGACGCCCTGCCGGTGGGTATCAAGGTGCTGATCGCCGGGGGGTTCGGCGTGGGGAAGACCACCTTCGTCAACGCGCTCAGCGAGATCGAGCCGCTGAGCACCGAGGAGATGCTGACCGCCGTCAGCGCGGTCACAGACCGGCTGGACGGAGTGGAGAACAAGGCCACCACCACGGTGGCCATGGACTTCGGCCGGATCACGCTCAGCCCGTCCCACATCCTGTACTTGTTCGGCACGCCCGGGCAGGAGCGCTTCTGGTTCCTGTGGGACGACCTCTGCGAGGGAGCGCTCGGGGCGGTGGTACTCGCCGACACCCGCAGGCTGGAACACTCCTTCCCGGCGGTGGACTTCTTCGAGCAGCGCGGCATCGCCTTCGTCGTCGCCGTCAACGAGTTCGACGGGGCCCACCGCTACCGCGCGCAGGAGGTGCGGACCGCGCTCGACCTCAGGCAGGAGGTGCCGGTGGTGCTGTGCGACGCCCGCGTGCAGAACTCAGGCACCCGCGTATTGCTCGAACTGATTCAGCATCTGATCACGACAAGGAGTTCCTATGGCAGCGACACCGACCGACCCCTTCTCCGGGCCTGAGTCCGGGATCGCCCTGCGCCATCTGCTCCTACCCCCGGAGGACCCTCAGGGACGTGCCCGGTCGGAGCGGCTGCGCGAACTGGGCATCGATGCCCGCCCGAATGCGGAACTCGACGCATTCGCCAGGGAACTCGCGCACCGCACCGGCGGCTGCTACGCCGGTGTCAACTTCTTCCTCGACGCCGACCGCCAGTACTTCGCGGGGCTGTACAGCGCCGCGCAGGACACCACGGTCCATGTGGGACCGCCGTTGCTGGAGGACCCGGTGCCCGGCCGCGTCATGCCCCGCGACATCGACATGGGCATCTGCCCGCACGTGGTCAAGCGCCGCCGGGCGCTGGTGCTGGAGGACATCCGGGACTTCCCGCGGTTCGCCGGCAACCCGGTGGTCGACGCGATCGGGGTCCACTCCTACCTGGGCGCACCGCTGATAGACAGCACCGGTGTGGTGCTCGGCACCATCTGCGTCGTCGACCAGGACCCGCAGCCGTGGGGTCGTAAGGGCTTGGAAACCATCAAGGCCATGGCTGCCGAACTGGTCGAAAGGCTTGAGAACGCGGCCCGCCGTGGCCGCTGACCGGTCCGCCGGACATATACGCGGCCGCCCCGGACCATCCGCGCAGCGGCCGCCCAGCACCCGGCCACGGCTCCTGCCGGCTGCCTTTGGCCGGCCTCGGGTGGCCCGGCGCGGTCCCGAAGACGGGGCCCGGTAACAGCCGAGCCGGCCGTGAACTGACGTTCCGTTCACCGGTGCGGTTGCGGTGGCAGCCGGCCGGATGGGTCGGATCGGTGTGCGGGTGCTTGGGCAGCGCGCCGTACATCGGTCTGTGCGGCTTGCCGGTGACGCCGACCAGCTGTCGCGTCGAAGCCGGTCGAACCGACCGCCCAGGCGTCGTCGGGGACGAGGGCGACGACGTCGTTCAGTCGGCCCCGGTCCTTGCCGGCCGGAACGCGGCCCGTCCAGGGTGATCGTGCTGACGACCTACGAGAGCGACCGGGACATCCTGCGGGCGGTGGAGGCCGGGGCGGCGGGCTACCTGCTCAAGGACCTGCCGCGGGCCGAACTGGCCGACGCCGTACGGGCCGCGGCCGGGGGCGAGACGGTGCTGGCCCCTTCGGTCGCGGCCCGTCTGGTCGACCAGCTCAGGGCCAGACCGCTACGGCCTCGCCTGTCGGAGCGCGAGAGCGCGGTCCTGCGCCTGGTGGCTGACGGCTTCACCAACGCCGAGATCGGCCCGCGTCTGTTCATCGGGGAGTCCACGGTCAAGACCCATCTGCTGCGGATCTTCGCAAAACTCGGCGTCGACGACAGGACGGCGGCCGTCACCAGCGCCATGCGCCACGGCCTCCTCGACCCATGACGCTGGGGGCCCCGGGCCGCACCCGGGGCCCTGCACATCCGATCAGCCGAGCTTCGACTCCGGCTCTGCCACGGTCTCGTTCACGCCGACCGCCCTCCGCTCACCGCACTCCACGTCCTTCAGCCGGACCCTGCGCGAGCTCCCGCTCGCCGCAACGATCGTGCAGCGGGCGCTGCTGCGGTTCGCGTCCGCGCGCCCGTCTGGGTGCGCGACCCGAAAGCTCCCCAACCGCCCGAACCTGGGCCTTCCGTGGGTCTTGCGGCTCATTGCTGCACGGCTCTTTTTCGCCGTCTCGACCCGGTGTAATACTGAGCACCCCGTTCAGTAATAGAGGTCGCATGATGGAACGACAGGAAGCCGGACTGATCTCCCTCCCTGTTCGGCGGGCCGCCGATGATGACCCCGAGCTGGGATTCTCCGCTGTGGACGAGGCGGTCGCCGCTGTTGCGGCGGGTCGTCTGGTCGTGGTGGTCGACTCGCCCGACCGTGAGAACGAAGGCGATCTGGTGATGGCGGCCGATTGCGTGACGCCGGAGGCCGTCAATTTCATGGCCGTTCACGGGCGCGGGCTGATCTGTGTGTCGCTCACTCAGGAGCGGCTGTGTGAGCTGCGGATCCCCGCGATGGTGCAGGATGTCTCCGATCCGCTGCGTACCGCTTTTCACGTCAGCGTGGATCACCGGACGCGGACCTCGACGGGCATCTCGGCGCGCGATCGCGCGGCGACGATCATGGCTCTTGTCGATCCGTGTGCGCGTCCGGACGATTTCACCCGGCCCGGGCATATGTTTCCGCTGGGCAGTCAGCCCGGTGGAGTGCTCACCCGGGCCGGGCACACCGAGGCGTCGGTCGATTTGGCGACGCTGGCGGGCCGTACCCCGGCGGGAGTGATCTGTGAGATCGCGACCCCGGACGGCGAGATGGCGCGGCTGCCGTTTTTGATGCGGTTCGCCGCCGAGCACGGACTGCCGATCGTTTCGATCGGTGACCTGATCGCGTATCGCAAGAAGCAGCAGCAACTCCTCACGCGGACGGGGGAGGCGGTCCTGCCGCTGGAGGCGGGCACCTTCCGTGCGCTCGCCTACCGCAATGAGCTCAAGGCGGTTGAGCATCTTGCGCTGCTGTACGGGGACTTGTCGCGCCGGACTGCGCCCTTGGTCCGGGTGCACTCCGAGTGCATGACCGGGGACCTGTTCGGGTCGCGCCGCTGCGACTGCGGGCCGCAGCTGGATCTCGCCCTGCGCCGTATCGTCAACGAGGGCGCGGGCGCGCTGATCTACCTGCGCGGCCACGAGGGCCGTGGCATCGGCCTGGGCCAAAAGCTGCGTGCCTATGCGCTGCAGGACCGCGGGCTGGACACGGTCGAGGCCAACCGCGCGCTCGGGCTGCCCGTCGACGCCCGTGATTACGCCGATGCCGCGCAGATCCTCGACGACATCGGCGTCACCCGCCTGCGGTTGCTGACCAACAACCCGGGCAAGCAACTGGGCCTGGCGGAACTGGGTGTCGCGGTGACCGAACGGGTGCCGATACAGGTGCCGGCCACCCGCGACAACCTGCGCTACCTCAAGACCAAGCGCGCCAGGCTCGGGCACCTGCTCGACGAGATCGACTCCCCGGCAGGCGTCTTGTGAACGCCGTGCCGGGGCGTGTCCCGCCACCTGGCGGGAACCGTCCCGCCCGCCTGAGCGGAGGTTCCCGGTGTCGTTGAGGCCCGCTCGCGTGCGAGGTTCCGGCCGTGCACCGGGCGGGCTCTCCGGGTGCTGCCGGGGGAGCGGACGCCTCACGTGCCCGTCCGCCCGCAGCGCGAGCGCGGCCGTCGTCCGGGTCAGGCGGCCAGGAATTCCTCGATCGAGCCGAGCACGGGAACCGGGAACTCGTTGAGCATGCCGTGGCTGCCGCGGGGCAGCACGACCAGGCGCGACCCGGGGATCCGCTCGGCGATCTCCACCGCCTGACGGGGCGGGGTGAGGATGTCCTCGGCACCGACCAGGACGAGCGTGGGCGTACTGATCGTGTGCAGCTGCGCACGGCGGTCGAAGGTGCGGATCGCCTGTGCCTGGGCGGCGAATCCCGCGTCGCTCGTCGGTTCCGGATCCTCCCCCGCCAGTTTCAGCGCGGCGTACGCGGCGGAGTGGTCGACCAGCGTGTAGGGCGTGAATCCCCACGGGATGCCGGCCGCGGCCAGGGTGATGGCGTCCGCGCCGGCCGCGCGCAGCGCCAGCAGTCCGTCGAGCCATGCGTGCTGGACGTCGGTGTAGGACGGAAGCGTGCTCAGGAGCACGGCCTTGCTGACCGAATCCGGGTGGTCGATCAGCAGTGACTGGAGGATCACCCCACCCATGGACCAGCCCACGGCCGGCACTGGACCGACTCCGAGGTGCCGGATCAGCGCCGCGGTGTCGTCGGACATCTGCTCGATGGTGTAGGGCCCTTCGGGCACGTCGCTCTGGCCGGTGCCCCGGTTGTCGAAGGTGATGCAGGTGTAGCGCTCACGCAGCTCGGGCAGCGCTGCGGCCCAGGCATTGCGGTTCGCGCCGAGCCCCGAGATGAGCAGCAGTTCGGGGCCGCTTCCGGTGGTCTCATAGTGCAGCTTGACTCCTGCCGAATCGAACTCTGCCATGCCGACTCCTTGATCGGTCCGTGCCATGGTGCGGGACGGAAACTAATGATTGGTCATGCAGGCCAGTCGCCTCTTCCGGCTGTGCTCCACCTGCACATTTCCTCAAACTGCGCGGAGATGACGGTGCACGACTGTTGACGCGCTTCTTTGCGTCTAGCCACACTAACTTCCGTTAGTTCGTCTGACCAGAGGAGATCGAGATGGGTAACCTTGTGAGACGAGGCAAACGGGTGCTCCTCGGTCCCGTAGCCGGTCTGATGGCCCTCGGAGTTCTGGCCGGTTGTACGGCCGCGGCGGACACGGGCGGGGGCGGATCGGACTCCGATGCCGGCGCCGCCGTGAAGGCGGCCGACGCTCAGCTGGCGGTCGCACGGAAGGGGCGGATGACGCAACCGCCGTCCGCGCCGAATCCCGCTGTGAAGGGCAAGAACGTCTGGATCATCCAATCCACCGCGGCAGCGCCCTCGGTGAGCATCCCCGCGCTGGCCGCGCAGGAGGCCGGCAAGGCACTCGGGTGGAAGACGACCCTTTACGACGCCAAGGGTGATCCGGGCGACTACACCAAGGGTGTCAGTGACGCGATCGCCAACGGCGCCAACGGGATCGTGCTCGTCGCCATCGACTGCACGTACGTGAAGAACCAGCTCCAGCAGGCCAAGTCCCGGGGCATAGCGGTCAGCGAGGTGTACGCCTTCGACTGCGCGGACACCAACCCCGGATCGCCCCGCCTGTTCAGCGCGGACCTCAGCTTCGGCAAGCGGTGGAAGAGCCTGCTGGACGCCTGGCAGCAGTGGGGGTCCGACACCGCCGCCTGGATCATCTCGGCCACCAAGGGCCGGGCTCGCCCGCTGGTGCTGCACAACGAGCAGATCGCCGTCCTGATCAGCTATCAGAAAGGCTTCGAGGAACGGATGGCGCAGTGCAAGACGTGCAAGACAGTGAACATCCCCTGGGACGCGACCACATCGGGCACGCCGGCCGCGCTGGCGGCGCTGATGAAGAATGCGTCCCTGCAGCATCCTGAGATCAACTCGTCGATGTTCGGATCGACGGTGACGTCCGGCTACAACCAGGCCATTCTGTCGCTCGGCGCGAAGGCCAAGCAGATCAAGGTGATCGCCGGTCTCGGACTGCCCGACGAGTTCAATCTGATCAAGGCCGGGCGGGGGCTGAACGCCACGACCGCCTGGCCGCAGCAGTGGATCGGGTACGCCGCCATGGACTCGATCAACAGCGTCCTGGCCGGACGGCCCCGGCGGGACGAGGGGATCGGCTGGCAGATCATCGACAACACCAATCCCGACCAGATGCCGACGGGTGACACCATCTGGCAGGGCAACGACGACTTCCGGTCCGTCTACCGCACGTCCTGGGGCGTGTCATGAGTGCGGGGACACCCGTCGACGAGCCCCCGATCGCGCTCGCGGTGGCCGAGGTCTCCAAGAACTTCGGTGCGACGCAGGCCCTGCGTTCGGTGCGACTCGAACTGCGCGCCGGCGAGGTGCACGCCCTGATCGGGGGCAACGGCTGCGGCAAGTCGACGCTCATCAAGTGCCTCGCGGGCGTGCACCAGGCCGATGCGGGCACGCTGACGGTCAACGGCACCGAGTACGACCTGGCCGCTCAGAGCCCGGACCGCGCCCGGGACGCCGGTCTCCGCTTCGTGCACCAGGACCCGGGCATCTTCCCGGCGTTGTCGCTGACCGAGAACCTCTCGCTCGGCCGGCGCTTCGAGGGCAGCTCACGGCGCATCAATTGGCGAGCGGCGCACAAGAGGGCCCGTGAGGTGCTGCGCCGGTTCGGCATCGACCACGATCCACGTACGCCGGCGTCCGCGCTGTCGGTACCGCAGCGGGCCATGCTCGCCATCGCCCGGGCGTTGCAGGACCAGGAATCCGAGCACGGTGGCATTCTCGTCCTGGACGAGCCGACAGCCGCGCTGCCGGCACCCGAAGTCCAGGCGCTGCTCGGCTGGATCCGCAGGCTGGCCCAAGAGGGACACGCCATCCTCATCGTGACCCACCGTCTCGACGAGGTGCGCGAAGTCGCCGACCGGGTCACCGCGTTCCGGGACGGGCGCTATGTCAACACGATCGACGGCGCGGGCCTGACCGAGGCGATGCTCGTCGAGCTGATCCTGGGCCGCAAGCTCGAACAGGCGGTCAGCGTCGCCTCACCGACGTCGTCGTCCGCCGATCATGTGGTCGAGGTGCGCGACCTCAGTGGAGGACCGCTGGCGGAGGTCAGTTTCGATGTGGCGGCGGGTGAGGTCCTCGGCATCGCGGGCCTGCTCGGTTCCGGTCGTACGGAGTTGCTCCAGCTGATCTACGGCCTGCTGCCCAGGCGGGCCGGCACGGTGACCTATCTCGGGGAATCCACCCATGTGCTCGATCCCAGCAAGGCGTGCCGCAAAGGCATGGCGTTCGTTCCCGAGGACCGTGCCGCCGAGGCGATCTTCCCCGCAGGCACCGTCCTGGAGAATCTCGTCCAGGGACACGAGCACCGGTATTTCAAGCGGCTGTGGCTGCGGGACCGCGTGGAACGCGCCGACGCGCTGCGGGACATTCAGCGGTTCAACATCCGGACGTCGGGCCCCACGGCCTATATCGAGAGCCTGTCGGGCGGAAATCAGCAGAAGGTGATCCTCGCCCGGTGGCTTCGGCAACGGCCCCGGCTGCTCCTGCTGGACGAACCCACCCAGGGCGTCGACGTGGGAGCACGCGACGAGATCTACAAGCTCATCGCGCTGGCGGCCGACCAGGGCTGCGCCATCGTCGTGGTCAGTTCGGAATTCGAGGAACTGGCACAGATCTGTGGGCGGGTGCTCGTGCTGTCCCACGGACGGATCGTCACCGAGATGCGGCAGCCCATGAACGCACACGAGATTCTCGAAGCGTCGATCGGACCGAGGGAGGTCACGATATGAAAAGGTTCGGGGACAGCCTCCAACTGCTCGAAAAGTACGGACTCGCGATCCTGCTGGTCGTCGTCATCGCATTCTTCACACTCGACCCGGCGACTCCGCAATTCGCCTCGATCGCCAATATCAAGTCGGTGCTGAGCAATGAGACCCTGACCGGCATCATCGCGTTGGCGAGCATATTCCCGTTGGTGGGCGGGCAGTTCGATCTTTCACTCGGCCCCGCCATGGGCCTGTGCTCGCTGATCTGCGCCGGCGTGATGTCGAAGATGGGCCTGCCGCTGTGGACGGCCGTCATCGCCGCCATCCTGACCGGCATGCTGGTGGGCGCGGTGAACGGGCTGGCCGTTACCAAGATCAAGGTGTCCTCGATCGTGACCACGCTGGGCATGACAAGCATCATCGCGGCGTTGGTCACCTGGTACACCGGCGGAAATTCCATCATCGACGGGGTGTCGCCGGCGTTGACCGACCTCGGCACGGGCGAATGGCTCGGGATTCCCTGTCCGCTGTACTTCCTCGCGGTGGTCGCGATCATCTCCTGGTACCTGCTCCAGCACACGCCATGGGGACGCTCCCTGCAGGGCGTCGGTGCCAACCCCCGCGCCGCCGAGATCGTCGGGCTCCCGGTCAACCGCCTGACCCTGCAGAGCTTCGTCCTCGGCGGCGCCCTCGCCGGCATCGGCGGAGTGCTCCTGCTGGCGGTGTCCGGCTCGGGCAACCCGTCCGTCGGACCCGGCTATCTGCTCCCGGCACTCGCGGCGGCGCTGCTCGGCGCCACGACGATCAACCCGGGCCGGTTCAACGTGCCGGGAACGCTCGTCGCCGTCTACTTCCTGGCCGCCACGGTCAGCGGACTGACCTTCCTCGGCGCGAAGCCGTGGGTGTCGAGCATGTTCAACGGCGTCGCTCTCATCGTCGCCGTGGGCATCTCCGTCTGGTCCGGACTCGGCCGCCAGAACATGGGCAAGGCCGAGGGCGGCGAGGGCGACGTCGATCCCGCCGCGGCCACCGGCAGCGGCCCCAACAAGGGGGCGGTGACCACGTCGGTCAGCTGACCGCGCTCCCCGACGCACAGCACAGATCCCTCCCTCGACGCAGAAGAGGACTGACATGGGTGCTTTGGAAGGCAAGGTGGCCGTCATCACCGGCGGCGCAAGCGGAATCGGGCGGGCGTGCGCCGTGCGCTTCGCCGAGGAGGGGGCCGACATCGTCATCGGCGACCTCGCCGACGGCACGGCCAGTGCCAAGCTGGTCGAGCAGGCGGGGCGACGGGCCGTGTCCGTGCGGACCGACACGACCAGCGAGGCGGACTGCGACGCCCTTGTCCGGCGTGCCGTCGAGGAGTTCGGGCACGTCGACGTCGGCGTGGCCGCGGCCGGCATCGCCACCGTCGCCGGGCCGAGCAACCTCCAGACACGCCAGACCGAGACCGATGCCGGCTTCGTGGTCGGCTTGTCGACGGACGACTTCCGCCGCGTGGTCGAAGTGAATCTGATCGGGGTGATGATGACCGACCGTGCGCTGGCTCGGCAGATGCTCGCGCAGGGGACGGGTGGCTCGATCATCAACATCGCCTCCTCCGCCGCCAGGATCCCGCTGGCCGGCGCGGCGCCGTACTGCACGTCCAAGGCCGGCGTCTGGATGCTGACGAAGGTGATGGGTCTCGAACTGGCGCAGCGCGGCATCCGGGTCAACGCGGTGGGGCCCGGCTACACCGCGACGCCGATGATCGAGGGCCTCGAGGACAACACCGCGGCGTACGACTCCGCGATGAGCATCACCCCGATGAACCGGCTGGGCAGGCCGTCCGAGATCGCCGAGGCCTGCCTGTTCCTGGCCGGTGAGTCCGCGTCGTTCTTCACCGGCGAGATCCTGCACCCCGCCGGCGGTCAGTTCACCGGGTGACCGCCGGCCGGCCGTACGTGCGAGCGCATGCGTGGTTCCCGCCGCGCATGCGCTCGCACGTTTCCCCCGTTTGAACAGTGCGTCTGCTAGTCTGCAGGGAGGCTAATGAGCGTTAGTTAGTAGCAGGTCCGTCGAGCCAGGAGGTCCCGTGTCCATCGAACTGGCCCCCGATCCCGAGGTCGCCGACGTCGCCGAGCGCACGGCGGCATTCGTGCGCGACGCCGTCATTCCGGCCGAGGAGGAACACGCCGGCGTCACTGCGAGGGCGGGCGACGCCGTACGTGCCCGGTTGCAGCAAGCCGCCAAGGACGCCGGGGTGTTCGCTCCGCACGTCTCCTTGGAATACGGCGGACTCGGGCTCGACATGCGGGCGCGCGCCGTGGTCTTCGAGGAGGCCGGCTACTCGCTGTTCGGCCCGCTGGCGCTGAACTGCGCCGCCCCGGACGAGGGCAACATGCATCTGCTGGAGCATGTCGCGACACGGGAGCAGAAGGAGCGGTACCTGCGCCCGCTGGCAGCCGGCGCAGTCCGCTCCTGCTTCGCGATGACCGAGCCGGCACCGGGCGCGGGCTCGGACCCGGCGGCCCTGTCGACGCGGGCGAAACGCGTACCGGGTGGCTGGCGGATCGACGGACGCAAGTGGTTCATCACCGGCGCCGACGGAGCGGCGTACGCGATCTGCATGGCCCGTACCTCCGGCGACCCGGGCGACCGCGGCGGCGCGACGATGTTCCTGGTCGACGCCTCCGATTCCCGGATGAAGGTGATCCGCCACATCGAGACGCTCGACGAGAGCCTCTTCGGCGGCCACTGCGAGGTCGTGTTCGACGGGTGCGTCGTCCCCGACGACGCTGTGCTCGGTGAGGTCGACAAGGGCTTCGCGTATGCCCAGGCGCGCCTCGGGCCGGCCCGCATGACCCACTGCATGCGGTGGCTGGGCATCGCGCGCCGCGCCCAGGACATCGCCGTGGCCCGGGCCGCCGACCGCCGGCTGTTCGGCTCTCCGTTGGCCGCACTGGGCATGGTTCAGCAGATGATCGCCGACAACGAGATCGACATCGCCGCCTCCCGTGGGCTGATCCGGCAGGCCTGCTGGGAACTCGACCAGGGTCGTTCGGCCGCCCAGGCCACCGCCATGGCCAAGACGTTCACCGCCGAAGCGGTCTGGCGGGTCGTGGACCGCTCGGTGCAGATGTGCGGGGCGCCGGGTGTCTCCGGCGATGTGCTGCTGTCCCGCTTCCTGCGCGAGGTCCGCCCCTTCCGCATCTACGACGGGCCGTCCGAGACCCACCGCTGGGCGATCGCCAGGCGCGTCGTCAGCCGTCACCTCAACGGCCCCTCCCGGTCCGGCGCATGAGCGCGCACGGAGCAGGTCCGGAGGGGCTGGACGTCGCCGCCCTGCACAGATTCTTCGAGAGCACGGTGGAAGGCACCGCCGGGCCGCTGCACGCCGAACTGCTGCACGGCGGACGGTCCAACCTCACCTACCGCGTGACCGACGGCACGTCCACCTGGGTGGTCCGCAGGCCACCGCTCGGCGGCCTCACCCCCTCCGCCCACGACATCGGACGCGAGTTCCGCGTTGCCGCGGCTCTGTGGGACAGCGGTGTCCCCGTGGCCCGGACGGTGGCACTGTGCGAGGACGCGTCGGTGATCGGCACGCCGTTCTCGGTCGTGGAGTACGTGTCCGGCCGGGTCATCCGCACCCAGGCCGAACTCGAGTGCCTGTCCCCGGCGGAGACGCTGCGCTGCGGTCACGCGCTGATCGACGTGCTCGCCAGGCTGCACGCGGTATCCCACCGGGCCGTCGGTCTCGGTGACTTCGGGCGCCCGGAGGGCTATCTGTCCCGGCAGGTGAACAGGTGGTGCGACCAGTGGGGGCGGGTCAGCACCAGACCGCTGGCCGACGTCGAGGCGCTGCACGCCCGGCTGGCCGCCGTGGTGCCGGCCGACAGCGGCGCCGCGATCGTGCACGGTGACTACCGCATCGACAACGCCATCCTGGACCCCGCCGAGCCGTCCGAGGTCCGCGCGTTGGTGGACTGGGAGATGGCCACGGTCGGCGATCCGCTCGCCGACCTCGCCCTGCACCTGGTCTACCGGGATCCGGCCTTCGATCCCGTGCTCGGCGGCTCGGCCGCCTCCACCAGCCACCGGCTGCCGCACCCCCGGGACCTCGCCGAGCACTACGCCCGCCTCACCGGACGCGACCTCACCCGGCTGGGGTTCTACCTCGGCCTGGGCTACTTCAAGATCGCCGTGATCGCCGAGGGTATTCACGCCCGGCACCGCAAGGGCCTCACCCTCGGCGACGGCTTCGAGACCGTCGGCCAGGCGGTTCCGCTGCTGGCGGCCGCCGGACTGCGCGCGCTCAAGGGAAAGGAAACCGCACTGTGAGCCCCATCCCCGTCGGCCGTCCGGCAGCGCTCGTCACCGGCGCCTCGCGCGGCATAGGCCTGGGCATCGCCCGCCGGCTCGCGGACGCCGGATACGATCTGACGGTGTCCGCCAGGGACGCCGCACGCCTGGAGAAGTCGGCGGACGCGCTGGCCGACGCGGGCGGGCGCGTCCACCCGGTACCCGCCGACATGGCCGTCGCGGACGACGTACGACGCCTCGCCGCAGACCACGCAGAGCACCACGGCAGGCTCGACGTGCTCGTGATAGGTGCGGGCGTGGGAAGTGCCGGCCCGCTCGAACAGACCACGGCGAAACGCTACGACCTGCAGTTCGCCGTCAATGTGCGCGCGCCCTTCGTGCTGCTCCAGCACAGCCTGCCGCTGCTGCGCAGGACCGCCGCGGCGCATCCCGAGCGGGGCGCGAAGGTCATCGCGCTGTCCTCGATCACCGGCGTCGCCGCCGAACCGGACCTTGCCGTGTACGGCGCCGCCAAGGCCGCGCTCATCTCCCTGTGCCGGTCCGTGAACAGCGAGGCCTCGGCCCAGGGCGTCTGCGCGACCGCGATCTGTCCGGGATACGTCGACACCGACATGTCCGCGCATGTGCGGGACCGGATCGATCCCGCGCGGATGATCCGGGTCGAGGACGTCGTCGACCTGGCGCTGTCCGTCACCCGGCTCTCGGCCTGCGCCGTGGTCCCGGAGATCGTGGTCACCCGCCCCGGCGAACAGCTCTGGCGGGCCTGAGCCGGCCGGCGATCCGGCCGGCCGGCGGCCGGGCCGCCCCCTCCCACGACGGCCGGGCACTTCCGCTCACGACGGCTCCGGCTCCACGAGGGCCAGGACGTTGGCGACCAGCATGCGGCGGAACTCCTCGCTCACGTGCCCGTGCGGCACCCGCAGGATGGCCTCGGCGAAGATGCCGCCGACCATCATGCGGGCGACCACTCCGGCGTCGACGTCCGGCCGGGCGTCGCCGCGCTCCTGAGCCTCGCGGATGACCCTCTCGGGTATGGCGTGGGCGGGCTCGATGATGTTCTCCCGTGCCCAGTCCCACATTTCCGGATCGGTCAGACTGGTCACCGACAACTGGTAGTAAGCGCTGAGCGCCCCATCGGCCGCGAAAGACGCGGCGAAGATGTCGGCGAGCGTGGCAAGGTCCTCGGCGAGCACCCCGGCCAGCTCTGGGGCGGTGGGATTGTGGCCGGCCAGCAGCGCGGCCTTGATCAGGTCCTCGCGCTTGGCCCAGCGCAGGTACATGGTGTTCCGGGCGACCCCGGCACGCCGGGCCACCGCATGGAAGTTGAAGCTGGCGATGCCGTTCTCGGCCACCTCGCGCCGGGCTTCCTCGAGGATGATGTCGTCGATCGCGCGGTCACGCGGTCTTCCCGGGCCACGGGACCCCGCGGCGGCGTTCGTGGAAGGGCGACCCATGGACTGCATGCTACTACCCATGCGATCACCTCTCGTCGGTATGTCTGAACGGTCGTTCGCCAAGGGACTGCCTGGTGTACTAACATAAGTGTGTGTCGTCACAATCTGCTGCTAACGCTCGCAAGTCGCCCCGGCCGGCGCCAGCCGGGCGTGCCGGCGACATCATGGACGCCGCGCTGACGCTGTTCGCCGAACGCGGATACCTCGGGACCAGCATGCGCGACATCGCCTCGCAGCTGGGTATGCGGGCGCCCAGCTTGTACAACCACCTGGAGTCCAAGCAAGAGCTGCTCCAGGACATCATGCTGCGCACGATGGAGAACCTGGTCGCCGACCACCAGGTGGCGGTTGCCACCACCAACGACGTGGCCGAGCAGCTACGCCGGGCCATGGAGGCGCACGTCCGCTACCACGCGCGCCATCCGCGTGAGGTGCGCATCGGCAACGCCGAGATCTGGAACCTGGAGCAGCCCGCCCAGGACCGGGTGCGCAAGCTGCGCCGCGATTACGCGCGCTCGTGGCAGGACGTCATCAAACGCGGTGTGGACGAGGGCCGGTTCCAGACGCCGTCGCCGCAGCTGGCCAGTTACGCGATGCTGGAGATGGGCATCGGTATCTCGTTGTGGTACCACGAGGGCGGCAGGCTCTCCGAGTCCCAACTGGCCTACTACTACGGCGACATGGCGCTACGGCTGGTGTCCGCCGAATCCGCCTGACGCCGAATTCGCCTGCACGAAGGGCGACGCGGCCGGACCCGTACAGCCGGTCCGGCCGCGTCGTGGTGACGGCCTTCCCCCGGGGGGACCCCCTGCCCCGTCAGCCGCCGCTGGTGGTGGTCATGCCGCCGCCGTCGATGCGCAGCGTCTCACCTGTCATGAACGCCGACTCGTCCGACGCCAGATACACCACGAGGTTCGCGATGTCCTCGGGCTCCCCGACCCGCGGCGTCGCAATGGACGGCAGTGTCTGCTGCGGCAGGTCCGGCACCGCGTCCAGCAGTTGCCTGGTACGGATGACGCCCGGCGCGATCGCGTTGCAGCGCACTCCGTCCTTGCCGTGCTGCGCCGCGATGTAGCGGGTCAGGCCCACCACGGCGGCCTTGGTCGTGCCGTACGCGGTCAGTGCCTTCCCGCCGCTCAGGCCGCCGACCGAGGCCATGTTGACGATGGCCCCACCACCGCCGGCCACCATGTGCGGCAGGGCGAACTTGCAGGCCAGGAAGATGCTGCGGACGTTCGTGGCGAACGCGCGGTCCCACATCTCCACGCTCGTGCTCAGCACCGATCCGTCGGTGAACCATGCGTCAGGACCGACGAGGGCGGCGTTGTTGTGCAGGATGTCGATGCGACCGTGGCGCTTCATCGTGAAGTCGACCAGCTCGGCGATGGTCTCCTGCTTCGTCGCGTCGAACTGGAACGGTGTTGCGGCCTCGCCGATCTTCTCGGCGGTCTGCTTCGCACCGTCGAGGTTGAGGTCCGCGATGACGACATGCGCCCCTTCCCTGGCCAGCGCCTGCGCGGTGGCGCGGCCGATGCCCGCCGCGCTGCCGGTGACGATGGCGACCTTGCCCGTTACCCGACCCATGCGATCCTCCTTGTCCGGTGAGCTCACGCGCTCAGGAACTTCTCCAGGGTGGCGATGAATTCGTCTTCCTGCTCGATGAAGGGGTAGTGGCCGGCGTTGTCGATGACCGCGAGCTCGCACTGCGGGATGAGCCGCACGAACTCCTTGGCGTAGGCCGGCGGCACCAGCCCGTCGGAGGCGCCGTTCACGACGAGGGACCGCGCCCGCACGTACGGCAGCCGGCGCCGCAGGCCCCGGTCGGCGATCGGCCACATGAACTTGGTGGCGGTGGCGAGATTCTGGGCCTGGAAGAAGATCTCGCCGTGCGGGTCCTTGGGGTCGGGGACGAAGATGGTCGGCTCGGGGTTCGGGATGGCTGCCGGGTCGTGCCACTTCGCGGACTTGACCTCGTCGGCGGCCCCGAACGGGTCCTGAGCCGGCTGGTCGTCCAGCCACAGTCCGAACGCGTCGACGAGCACCAGTTCGCCCACGATCTCCGGGCTGACCGCGGCGAGTTCGGCGGCGACCATGCCGCCGGTCGAGTGGCCGACGACGTCGATGCGTTCGTACCCCAGCGAACGCACCAGTTCCCGGTAGAACAGGACGAGGTCGAAGATGTCCTGAACGTGCTCGAACCCGGTCGAGGTGCCGTAGCCGGGCTGCTCCGGTGCGTAGACGGCGTGGTTCCGCGCGAGCCGCTGCAGGAAGGGCGCGCCGCCGGGGTGGCGCTCGTAGCCGTGCAGGAACAGCACGGGACTGCCGCTGCCGGCCGTCCACAGATTGACGTCGAACGTTCCGACGTTGGCGATGTCGAGCGTGCGCATCTGTCCTCCTCAGTTCGCGGGAACGGTGATCTTGGGCGCGTGGGCCGCGACGCGCTGCCGGCTGACCTCGGGGGTCCAGTGGTCCTCGTGGTCCGAGAACAGATCGCGCAGATGGGGGGCGACCTGGCGGCCGAACAGCTCGTTGTTCTTGGCCGCGGTCTCCTCGGGCAGGTTGCCCATGTGCATGCAGGTGATGAGCTGACCGACGTGCAGTTCGGTCGCGAGTGTCTCGATGCGCTGCCGCACCCGTTCCGGGGTGCCGGCGACGATGAACCCGAGTTCGTCGGCCTCCCAGAAGCTCAGCTCGCCGTTGGCCGCCCGCTGCCGTACCTCGGGGCCGATACCGCGCTGGCGGCGCAGGCCTTCACGCTGTGACGCGATGGTCATGTAGCCCGGCGGCGTGGCGTAGTGCAGCGGTGCCTTCTGGCGGGTGAAGAAGTAGTTGACGGCCTCGGCGTACTCGCGCTCGGCCTCCTTGTCGGTGTCGGCGACGCAGATGAGCTGGGTGAAGGCCATGCGGAACGGGTTGATGTCGAAGCCGCGTTCCTGTACGCGGTCCCAGAAGCCGTGGACGATGGGGCGCGCGTTGTCGAGGCCGAAGAACGACAGGTAGCCGTAGCAGTAGTCCTCGTCGAGCACCAGGTCCCAGGTCTCCAGGCTGCCCGAACCGGGCACCCAGATCGGCGGCCGCCCCTGGACGGGTCGCGGCAGGACGTTGACGTAACGCAGCTTGTTGTACTTGCCGTTGAACGCGAACGGCTCGTCCGCGGTCCAGGCCCGGGTGATCAGGTCGCGTGCCTCGTGGAAGCGTTCGCGCAGCTCGGCGGGGGAGATGCCGTAGGCGAAGGCCGTGTCCATCGGCGTGCCGAAGACGAATCCGGCGATCACCCGCCCGTCGGAGAGGCAGTCGAGATACGCCATCTCCTCGGCCACCCGGTTGGGCGGGTTGTACAGCGCCAGCGAGTCACCGATGATCAGGATCGCGGCGTTCTCGGTGGTGCCCGCCAGGCTGGCGGCCAGCAGGTTCGGTGACGGCGTCATCGCGAACGTCGTCTGGTGGTGTTCGTTGACGGCCAGGCCGTCCCAGCCGAGAGTGTCGGCCTGTTGCATCAGCCGGATGAACATCTTGTAGTGCTCGCCGACCTTGCGTGAGTCCACCAGGTCCATGGGCAGGTCGACGGCCGACGAGGGATTCTTCTGCGGCAGCCGCTCGGGCAGGTCGTTGTAGGTGGCTTCGGCGAACCAATGGAACTTCATGAGGGCTCCGGTTCAGCTGTGAGGTGGTGGTGCGGGTCAGAAGTCCGGGCCGAGCCCGCCGATGGGGGGCATGCCGGAGTGCGCCCAGAGCCCGCCGTCCGCCACCAGATGGGAGCCGGTGACGAACCCGGCTTCGTCGGAGGCGAGGAACAGCACGGCCGCGGCGATCTCCTCGGGTTTGCCGTAGCGGCCCATGGGGATCGCCTCGCGGATGTCCTCCCAGATCTCGGGCGCCTGCTCGTGCAGCTGCCCGATGGGCGGCGTGGCGATGGGTCCGGGGCACACCGCGTTGCAGCGGATGCCCTTGCGCGCGTACTCGATGCCCGTGATCCGGGACAGGTTCACCACGCCTGCCTTGAGCACGTTGTAGGCGCCTATGCCGAAGTCGGCGGCGACGCCGGACACCGAGGCGGTGTTGATGATGGACCCCTTGCCCTGGGCGAGCATGGGCTTGAGGGCGAGCTTGATCGCGTACCAGTAGGCGATGAGGCTGACGTCCAGTGACTTGCGGAAGCCGTCCAGACTGAGGTCGCCGATCCGGCCCGACTCGAACCACACATGGTTGTTGTGCAGGATGTCGAGGCGCCCGAACGTGTCGGTGGTGAAGGTGACCACCCGTTCGAGGTCCTCCGGGTTCGATGCGTCGGCGTGCTGGAACGCGACCGTTCCGCCGGCGCGTGCGATGCCGTCGGCCGCCTCCTTGCCGGCATCGGCGTCGATGTCGAGGATCACCACCTTGGCGCCTTCGCGGGCGAACGTCTCGGCCGTCGCCCGGCCGATGCCCGAGCCGGCGCCGGTGATCAGCGCAACCTTGTTCTGCAGCCGCATGGCCGCTCCCTTCCGTTATCCGATGTGGTGTGCGGTTGTCGTAGGTCAGGCCGGAACCGGACCGCTGCCGGCCTGCGTCGCGCTGTCCAGGGGTGGGGCGATCCCGGCGGTGCCGCCGCCGTCGACGGTGATGACCTGGCCGTTGACGTAGGCGGCGTCCTCGCTGGCGAGGAAGGCCACCACGTTGCCGATGTCGGTGCCCTGTCCGGCGCGTGTGTACGGCAGTTGGGCCACCGCTGCCTCGGTGACACCGGGCACGTTCTCCAGCACCTGCTCGGTGAGCACGGCGCCGGGCGCGATGCAGTTTGTCCGGACGTTGTGCCGGCCGTACTGCGCCGCCAGGTACTTGGTCATCGCGGCGACCCCGGCCTTCGAGATGCCGTAGGCGACGAGCGTCGGACCGCCGCTGAACGCCGCGATCGACGCCATGTTGACGATCGCGCCGCCACCGCCCGCGATCATGTGCGGCAGCGCCCGCTTCGCCGCGATGTAGCCGCTGCGCAGGTTGACCCGCAACGTCAGGTCGAACCAGTCCAGTTCGGTGTCGAGCACGGTGGTGTCGCGGGTCCACGCCTGCGCTGTGATCGCCGCGTTGTTGTGCAGCACGTCCAGTCGGCCGTGCCGGGCGATCACCTCGTCGACGAGATGCTCGACGGACGCCGTGTCGGCCGCGTCGTAGGTGACGGCGGAGGCGGCCTCACCGATGCGCTTCGCCGTCTGCGCCACCAGTTCGCCGCGGATGTCGCCGAGTACGACCTTGGCGCCGTGACTCGCGAGCACCTCGGCGGTGGCGGCACCGATGCCTGCCGCGGCTCCGGTGACCAGTGCGACCTTGTCGGACAACTTTCCCATCGCGGAACCTCGCTTCGGGCCGTTCTTCTCTTCGGGGCTTTCGTGTACGGTGAAAACTAACGACTAGTAGTTCGTAAGCGCAATAGTTCGGTCGAGCGGCCGCATCCCGCCTCCCGCGGATCGAGTCCGCACCGTCCCTTCGAGGAGATCTCCGTGATCAAGCTGACCGTTCTCTACGAACAGCCCGCCGACCCCGAGGCGTTCGACAAGCACTACTTCCAGACGCACACTCCGCTGGTCCGGGCGCTGCCCGGACTTGACCGCTTCGAGGTGGCGCTCACGCTGCCGGACGCCGACGGCACACCCGCCCTGTACCACCTGATCGCCGAGCTGTACTTCCCCGACGCGCAGACCCTGCAGGCCGCGATGGCCTCCCCGCAGGGAGCCGAACTGGCAGCCGACGCACCCAACGTCACCAGTACGAAGTCCGTTTCGATGCTCAGCGGGATCAGCTGAATGGAACTGCGCCAGTCAGCCGTGCGGGCCGCGCCCGAGCTGGTCGCGCCCGAGGACTTCACCGCTTTGAAGGTCGTGGTCGACGGCGATCGCGACGAGGCACTGCGGCGGCTCGGCCGGGCGGGCATCACGGGCGACGGTGAGCACGTGTGGATCCCCGCCGAGCTGTTGCGGACGCTGGCGGGCCGTGCCGTGAACCCGGACTGGGAGGCCTCGCTGTCCGGGATGATCGCCTACGCGGTGAGCCGCGGCTGGTACGACGAGCGGCGCGGGGCGGTCAGGGCACATCTCGATTACCTGTGAGGAAGGCCCGTATGAGCCGCCCTACAAACTAACGTTCATATGTGCCAGCGCCGGTGACCGGGCCGGCCGCGGCGGCACCCAACGCATCGAAGGGGACAGAGATGAAGTTCCACTGGTTCGCGCAGCAGTTCCACACCCACCTGCCGGAGGACTACGGCGACACGGTGCGCAGCGCCTGGGTCACCCCACCCGCGTCCTACGCCGATCCGAGCCAGGTCGGCGAGGAGTACCACATGTACATCCGCCTGATGCAGCAGGCCGACAAGCTGGGCTGGGACTCACTGCTCCTCAACGAGCACCACCAGACCTCGCTGGCGATGACGCCGTCCCCCAACCTGATCGCCGCCGTACTGGCCGCCACCACGGAGAACTCCGCGATCGCGCTGTGCGGCAACTCCCTCGCGCTGTACAACCCGTCGGTCCGGGTCGCCGAGGAGATCGCCATGCTCGACTGCCTGTCCGGCGGCCGGGTCATCGCCGGCATCGTGTTCGGCACCCCGATGGACAGCGCGTTCTCCTACGGCGTCCCGCCGATCGAGCTGCGCGAGCGCTTCCACGAGGCGCGCGAGCTCATCCACCGCGCATGGAAGGCCAAGGAACCCTTCGCCTTCAACGGCAAGTACAACCAGCTGCGTTACGTCAATCCGTGGCCGCGTCCCGTCCAGAGCGAGCTGCCCATATGGATCCCCGGCAGCGGCAGCGTCGAGACCTGGTCGGTCGTCAACGAACTCGACTACTGCTACGGCTACCTGTCCTTCTCCGGCAAGCAGAGCGCGACCCCGATCGTCAACGGCTTCTGGGACTACACCGAGTCCACCGGCGGCAACATGAACCCCAACCGGATGGCCTTCACCCAGGTCATCTGCTGCGCCGACACCGACAAGGAGGCCGAGGAGCAGTACTACGACGCCGTCCGCTACTTCTACCGGCAGAACCCCGTGGCGCCGGAGTTCGGCAACCCTCCCGGCTACACCACCCAGGAGTCCCTGCGCGCCATGCTGACCAGGGAGCGGACCATCTCCGCCGAGGAACGCGAGAAGGCGAACAAGGGTGAGCTGAGCTTCTGGGACTACGACCGGCTGGGCTACATCATCGCCGGCACGCCGGAGCGGGTCGAGCAGCGGGTACGCGAACTCGTCACCGACCTGCGCATCGGCCAGCTCATCACCTGCATGCACGTCGGCAACCTGCCCGAGGAGGTGGCCGCGAAGAACAACTACCTCTTCGGCACGCGGGTCGCTCCGAAGCTGCGCGACATCTGGGCGGAGTACGAGGACCGGTGGACGCCGAAGGTGAGCCAGGAGCGGGTGGCGGCGCTGCAGCTCACCGACCAGCCGGCCTGAGAGACGCCGATGACCACCACGGACAGCACCACAGCCGTCGACCCCCGGTGGTTCCGGCAGGTTCTCGGTACCTATCCGACCGGTGTCTGCGTGATCAGCGCCATCCACCCGGACGGCGCCCCGGTCGGCATGGCGGTCGGGTCGTTCACCTCGGTGTCCCTCGACCCGCCGCTGGTGGCGTTCCTGCCGGACCACTCGTCGACGTCCTGGCCGAAGATCCGCGCGGCCGGACGCTTCTGCGTCAACATCCTCGGCGCCGACCAGGAGCACGTCTGCCGGGCCTTCGCGTCGAAGGCGCCGAACAAGTTCGCCGGGCTCGGGTGGCGGCCCGGCCCGAGCGGACTGCCGGTCCTGGACGGCGTCGTCGCCTGGATCGAGTGCGACCTGGACGCCGTGCACACCGCAGGCGACCACGACATCGTCATCGGGCGCGTCACGCAGATGAGCCTCGGCAACCCCACCATGCCCCTGGTCTTCTTCGAGGGCGGCTACGGCCGCTTCGAACCGTCGTCCCGGGCAGCCGCCGACGCCGACCTCTTCGACGTGCTGCGCAACGTGGACCCCGGACGGCCGGAGATGGAACGCATCGCACGGGAGATGTCCGTCGAGTGCGTGGCCGGAGCGATCGTCGGCGACGAGATCGTGCACGTGGCCAGCGCGGGGACACCGCCCGGCGGCCAGCCGGCCGTCCGCGTCGGGATGCGCTCCCCGCTCGCGCCCCCGCTGGGCATGAGCTGGCTGCCCTGGGCCGCCGAGACGGATGTGCGGCGCTGGCTGGCCCGGGCACCGACACCACTCAGCCCCGGGCAGGCCGAAGCCTGGCGCGCCGCGCTGGACCGGGTGCGCAGGCGTGGCTTCTGGATCCGGCTCGGCGGCCCGAGCCAGCCCGAGTTCGACGCCAGGATCAAGAGGCTGTCCACCATCGCCGACGTCCGATGGCGGCGCAGTGTCTTCCACGATCTGTTCGACCCCGAACCGACCGTCGAGTACGGGCAGCCCGAACTCAGCCCGGACACCGTGTACGAGGTGCGAGCGATGAGCGCGCCGGTGTTCGACCAGGGCGGCCGCGCCCGCTACGCACTGATCCTGTTCGGATTCCCGCCCCGGATGTCCGGCGCCGAGATCGCCCACTGCGCGAGACGGCTGCGGGCAGCCTGCGATGCCGCGGGCAACGGGCTGCGCCCCCTGCCGTGAACACCCCCATGGAGGACCGTCATGCTGCCACCGACCGGGCAGGCCCTGACCGCACTGGAGGCGCTGCATTCCACGCCGGCCCGCCGCTACCTCGACCACGACCCGATCCCCGAGGACGTGCTCTGGGCGGTCCTCGACGCAGCCATCCGCGGCCCGTCCGGGGGCAACGCCCAGCAGTGGGGCTGGGTCGTGGTGACCGACCAGGACATCAAGAACCGTGTCGCGACCTGGTACCGGGACAACTGGGAGACCGCCTACGGCCGGCACCGCGAGCGGATCCTGGCTTCCCCGGCCGGTCCGGACGGGCTGAGCCCGCGGGGCTTCCTCGGCGCGGAGCATCTCGCTCACCACATCGAGGAGGCACCGGTGTGGGTCTTCCCGGTTCTGTGCCATGCGGCGGACGAACAGGACCCCCGAGTCGGCGCGTCCATCTACGGTGCGGTGCAGCAACTCTGTCTCGCCGCACGCGCTTACGGTATCGGCACCTCGCTCACCACGCTCTACCGTGGGCACGAGGACGAGCTGCGTGACCTGCTCGGCTTGCCGCCTGACGCACTGACCATGGCGCTGATCCCGATGGGCCGCCCCGCCAAGGGACGGTGGGCGCAACCCAGGCGCAGGCCGGTCGAAGACGTCGTGCACTTCAATCGCTGGGGCGCGACCCGCGCCCGATCGGAGGGCCGGAACCGATGACCGAACCACAGTGGCGGACTGCTTCGACGTTGTCGTTCGAGCCGCTCACCCCCGTGTCCTACCTGGACCGGGCTGCGGCGGCGCACGGAGAGCGGACCGCGGTCGTGGACGGCGAACGCCGTTGGTCATACACGGAGTTGCATGACCGCTGCCGCCGGCTGGCCGGCGTACTGGCGCCTCTGGCGCAGGGCCGGCCGGTCGCGGTGCTCGCACCGAACACGCACGTGCTGCTGGAGGCGAGCTTCGGGGTGCCGTGGGCGGGTGTCCCGCTGGTGGCAGTCAACACCCGTCTGTCGGCCCGCGAGATCGCCTACATCCTGCGGCACTCCGAGGCGTCGGTGCTGATCCACGACCCGCTCTTCGACGACTTGGCCGACGCCGCGGTCGCCGACCTGTCCGAGCCCCCGCACCGGATCCGTGCGGGGGAGCAGTACGAGCGACTGCTGACCGACGCGACACCCACCGCGATCCATCCGGAGGACGAGCGGTCGCTGCTGTCGATCAACTACACGTCCGGGACGACCGGACGGCCCAAGGGCGTGATGTACCACCATCGCGGCGCCTACTTGCAGGCGCTGGCGATGGTGGGGCACACCGGGCTGTCGCCGTCGGCCGTGCACCTGTGGACCCTGCCGATGTTCCACTGCAACGGCTGGTGCTTCCCGTGGGCGGTGACAGCGGCGGCGGGCACGCACGTGTGCCTGCCGAAGGTCGAACCCACCGAGGTGTGGCGGCTGTTGAACACGGAGGGAGTGACGCACCTGGAGGGTGCTCCGACGGTGCTGTCGATGCTCGCCCATGCGCCGGACGCGGCGCCGCTGGCGCAGACGGTGAAGGTCGCGACGGGCGGTGCGCCGCCGTCCCCGGCGATCCTGCGACGGATGGGGGAGCTGGGGTTCGAGGTCACGCATCTGTACGGGCTGACCGAAACGTTCGGCCCGGCCATGATCTGCGATTGGCGCCCGGAGTGGAACGCCCTCGACGACCGGGTCCGGGCCCGCCTCAAGGTACGCCAGGGCGTAGGCAACATGATCTCCTGCACGGTGCGCGTGATCGCCGGGGATGGTTCCGACGTTCCCGCCGACGGGACGTCGGTGGGGGAGATCTCGTTGCGCGGCAACAACGTCATGCTCGGTTACTACAGGGACGAGGAGGCCACCAAGAAGGCCGCGCCGGACGGCTGGTTCCGCACCGGCGACCTCGGCGTGGTGCACCCGGACGGGTACGTCGAACTGCGCGACCGCAGCAAGGACGTGATCATCTCCGGCGGAGAGAACGTGGCGTCGGTCGAGGTCGAGCAGGTCATCGCCGACCATCCGGCCGTCTCGGAGGTCGCGGTCATCGCGGTACCCGACGAGCGCTGGGGCGAGGTGCCCGCCGCATACGTGAGCCTGCTGGACGGCGCCGAGGTCACCGAGGCCGAGATCATTGAGTTCGTCCGGGCCCGGCTGGCCCGCTTCAAGGCGCCCAAGCGCGTGGTGTTCGGGGAGTTGCCCAAGACCTCCACCGGCAAGATACAGAAGTTCATCCTGCGCGATCGGGCCTGGGCCGGGGCGGAGCGCAGGATTCAGTAGTGCTCCGGCCGGCCAGGCGGATAGCAGCGCGCCGCCTCGGCCGGCCCACCCGACGGTGTTGTCGATGTGAGTCTTCTGTGTGACGTCCGCGAGGGTGGTGCGTTGCCTCCTGGCCCCGCAGTGGCCGTCACCAGGTGCCCGGTCTCCGGCCCTACGGTCGCTGAGGATGCCCCGTCCCCGGCCCGGGCGGCGGGTGACGCCGCCGGACCGTCGGCCGCTGGGCGGTGTGGACGCGTGCTCGTCGGCGGCGGGCAGATCGTTCGGTGGCGCTGCTACACCGTGTGACAGGTTCCACAGGTCGGCACCACCTTCTAGGTAGCCGGGCCACGACTCCGGGGCCGTGACGTGGCGGACATGCGCAAGTCTCTGGATCGGCGGCGGCCGCAGTGGCACCGGAAGCCCAGTAGTTGCTGACGAGCCAGAGGTAGCCAGCGGCCGCGGTGCCGATCGGTGGAGCGGTTGCGACCAACTGGCACGGGTCCTCTGAAGCTAGGAGGCTCGTCCGTAGCGCGTCCGGGATTTGAGCATCCGTCAGCACGGTGCGCAATGCCTCGCGCCGGGCGGACCAGCTCGCGTCCTCGGGCAGCCCGGCGATGGGCGCCTCCAGCAGTGCGAGGACCGTGTCGCGCTCGGTCGGGCCGATCTGCCGGCCAGGGCGGCACGCAAGTGCGGCCATCGCACGGCAAGCACCGCGAGTTTCGCGATCGCAGCGAGAGTGTCAGGGGCTGGGAGGCCGGCTGCCACGCGTTCTTGCCGGATGACGGCGTAGAAGCGGAACACGTTGACGAAACGCTTGATCTGACGAGGATTGGCAGTCAGCCGCCCGGCGACGGCTTTTACGATGCGCTGTAGCTCGGGATTGTCGGGGCGCAGCTGCTGGCGCAATTCGCGACGCATGGCCAGCTGTGCCGCCGGGCTGAGCCCTGTCGTGGCCGGGGCGTCTCCCGCTATCTGTTCCTGTGCAGAAGCCGCCGCCTCCGAGATGTCCTGCAGGGAGGGCTGACGCTGCTGGATCGCTAGCTCCGGTTGGTGGTGGGCGGTCGACAACGTCCGCGTCGGCAACCGCAGCTACGACCCGGTTCATGGCAGTCTGGTGACGGGCATCGTCGCCGACGCCAACACGGGAACCGCCGTCGCGGGGGCGAAGGCCACCAGCCAGGACGCCCCGACCGACTCGGCGCTCACCACGGCCACCCCGGACGACCCGCGCACGCCGGAGGGCTTCTACTGGATGAGCGATCCGACGCCCTCCTGGTTTTCCGAGAGCGGCGCCACTATCAGCGACCTCGGCGCGCAAGGGTAGAACCCAGCGCCGTCGCCGCGGCACGCACAGCGGTTTCGTGGGCTTCGGGGCGGAAGCGTCCGACAGGGCCGGTCACGCTGATGGCGGCCACCACCGTGCGCCCGTCGGGCTTGAGGACCGGCGCAGCCACACAGAGGAGGCCGGGCGTCGACTCCTCCCGTTCGTAGGCGACACCGGTTTCGACCGCCGTCGAGAGCTGTCTGCGCAGGATGCCTGGCGCGATGACGGTATGGGGCGTGCGGCGCTCAAGAGGGCCGGTCAGTACGGCGGCCTGCTCGTCTTCCCCCGCATGGGCCAGCAGCACCTTGCCGATGGCAGTGCAGTGCATCGGCATACGCCCGCCGGTGCGCGACGGCGCCTTGGCCTGGCGGTGCCCGCCGATCTTTGCGATGTAGACGACCTCATGGCCCTCGCGCACGCCGAGGTGCACCGTCTCGTGGGTGCGCTCGTAGAGATCCTGCAGGAACGGCATCGCCAACTCCAGCAGCGTGCGCTCGGCGGCGGCGCGCAGGCCTAGCTCGAAGAGGCCGCCGGAGAGTCGGTAGCCGTGGGCAGTCTTGTCGAGCAGCCGGTGGTGGACCAGGTCTTTGGCAACGCGGTGGACGGTGCCCTTGGGTAGATCCGTACGGCGAACCAACTCGGCGAGCGGCAGCACGGAGTCGGCTGGGCCGAACGCGCGCAGGATCCCCAACGCCTTGCCCAAGACGGTGTCGCGATCCTCCATGTCCAAGAGCGTACCGCTGAGTGGAACGCTCATGTGGAGTTCGCTCCGCCCGTTGCCGCAGATTGGATGCCATGCCCGAGACCCACCCCGTTGTCGGCAGCGACAGCATCGCCGCCGCCGCCGCCCGGCTCCGCGAGGCCGCGGCCACCGGCACCCCTGCCGCCCCCGTGCGCGACCTGATCGGCCGTGACGACGTCGAGGCGGCATACGCCGTGCAGCTGCAGCTGACCACCGAGCGGATCGCGGCCGGCGCCACGGTCGTCGGCCGGAAGATCGGCCTCACCTCCTCCGCCGTGCAGGAGCAGCTCGGCGTCGACCGGCCTGACCTCGGCATCCTCTTCGACGACATGGAGTACGCCGACGGCTCCATCGTTCCGGCCGACGCGATCCTCCAACCACGCATCGAGGCCGAGATCGCCTTTGTGCTCAAGGCCGACCTGGCCGATGGACCGCTCGACGACGTCCAGGTACGTGAAGCCATCGACTACGCCGTCGCCGCAATCGAGATCTGCGGCAGCCGCGTGGCCGACTGGGACATCAGCTTCGGTGACACGGTCGCCGACAACGCCTCGGCCGGCGGCTACGTGCTCGGCACGCAGCGGCGGACGCTCAAGCAGTTCGACCCCGTCGCGACCGAGATGACGATGGCGATCGACGGCGAGACCGTCTCCACCGGCAGCGGCGCCGCCTGCCTGGGCGACCCGGTCAACGCCGTCGTCTGGCTCGCCCGCCAGGCCCGCGAACTGGGCGACCCGCTGCGCGCCCGCCAGGTCATCCTCTCGGGTGCCCTCGGCCCGATGCGTCCCGTGATGCCGGGCGCCGCCGTACACGCCACTGTCACCGGCCTCGGCACGGTGTCGATCACCTTCTCCCCATAAGGAACGACGATGAGCAAGACGAAGGTCGCCATCATCGGGCCGGGCAACATCGGCACCGACTTGATGATCAAGATCATGCGCAACGCGCAGCACCTCGAGATGGGAGTCATGGTCGGCATCGACCCGGCCTCCGACGGCCTGGCCCGCGCCAGGCGCTTCGGGTTCGAGACCACCGCCGAGGGCGTGGACGGGCTGCTGAAGTCGCCGCAGATCGACGACATCGGCATCGTCTTCGACGCCACCTCGGCCGGTGCGCACACATACAACGACGAGAAACTGCGCCCGCTCGGCATCCGGATGATCGACCTGACGCCAGCTGCGCTCGGGCCGTACGTGATCCCGGCGGTCAACCTCGATGAGCACCTCGACGCGTCCAACGTCAACATGGTCACCTGCGGCGGCCAGGCCACGATCCCGATCGTGGCCGCGATCAGCAGGGTCGTCCCGGTGGCGTACGCCGAGATCGTCGCCTCAATCGCCTCCAAGTCGGCCGGCCCCGGTACACGGGCGAACATCGACGAGTTCACCGAGACGACCTCCGCCGCGATCGTGGAGGTCGGCAGCGCCCGGCGAGGCAAGGCGATCATCATCCTCAACCCGGCCGAGCCGCCGCTGATGATGCGTGACACCGTCTTCGCGCTGGTCGCCCTGCCCGAGGGGAAGGACGGCGAGACCGCGAAGACACAGATCACCGAGTCGATCAGGAAGATGGTCGCCGAGGTTGCCGCGTACGTTCCGGGTTACCGAATGGTCCAGGACGTCCAGATCAGCGAGATTCCGGCCGACCAGCCCGTCGAGACGCTGCTGGCGGCCGGATGGCACGCGCGGCCGACCCACCAGGTGTCGGTCTTCCTCAAGGTCGAGGGCGCGGGCATGTACCTCCCGGCGTACGCCGGAAACCTCGACATCATGACCTCGGCCGCAGTGCAGATGGCAGAGAAGATCGCTGCCGCGAAGGAGACCTCGAAGTGAGCACCCCGATCTTCATACAGGACGTCACCCTCCGCGACGGAATGCACGCTGTCCGGCACCGCACCACGCCCGACGACGTCAAGCGCATCGTCGTGGCACTGGACGAGGCAGGCGTCGACGCTATCGAGGTCGCCCACGGTGACGGCCTCGCTGGCGGCTCGGTCAACTACGGCCCTGGCTCCCACACCGACTGGGAGTGGATCGAGGCTGCCGCCTCGGTCCTCGAGAACGCCCGTCTCACCACTCTGCTGCTGCCGGGCGTGGGCACGATCCACGAGCTCAAGCACGCCTATGACCTCGGCGTCCGCTCGGTGCGCGTGGCCACCCACTGCACCGAGGCCGACATCTCCGCCCAGCACATCGCCGCGGCCCGCGAGATGGGCATGGATGTCTCCGGATTCCTGATGCTCTCCCACATGGCCGAGCCCGAGCAGCTCGCCCGACAGGCCAAACTGATGGAGTCGTACGGAGCCCAATGCGTCTACGTCACCGACTCCGGTGGCCGACTGACGATGAATGATGTCGCTGCCCGGGTGCGCGCTTACCGCGATGTCCTCGACCCAGGGACCGAGCTTGGCGTCCACGCCCACGAGAACCTCTCGCTGTCCGTCGCCAACTCGGTGGTCGCGGTCGAGAACGGCGTCTACCGCGTCGACGCCTCGCTTGCAGGACACGGTGCAGGCGCAGGGAACTGTCCGATCGAGACGTTCATCGCTGTCGCGAACCTGTCGGACTTCAAGCACAACTGCGACCTGTTCAAGCTGCAGAACGCCGCGGACGACATCGTCCGACCGCTGCAGGACCGACCGGTCCGGGTCGACCGCGAGACCCTCACGTTGGGCTATGCGGGCGTCTACTCCAGCTTCCTTCGGCACGCGGAGATTGCCTCACAGCGGTACGACGTCGACGTACGCGACATCCTGATGGAGTGCGGCCGGCGGCGCCTGGTCGGCGGGCAGGAGGACATGATCATTGACATCGCCCTCGACCTTGCGTCCAGCCGACAGGAGCTTTCGCTCTAGCCAGCTGTCGTGGCTGTCCTGGCCCGCGAACATTCCGCCGAGGGCCCCCACCCAGCCCTGCCCGGGTGAAGGTCACCCCCGGCACCGTCGTCTGCCACGGCCAGTCGAACCGGGACACGCCCCATGCACGATCCGCCACAGCCCCGACCACAGGAACGCCGCGCTCAGCCCGGCGAGGACCGCCCCGAATGCGGCAGGGATCATGAACTCCCGGCCCGGGTAGTGCGCTGTACGCGGCGTCCGCTGTTCACTACCCGCCGACACCTCCAGCAGCCGCACCGAATCGCGCCACCAGTACATGACCGCACACCACTACCGAGCCGAGATGACCGTCCGCTTCGAGACCTGGGAGCAGATCACCGGCACCACGGGTCTGTCCACCACGGCCTGAGCACAGCCCTCGAACCCGGCTCCAACCACACCCCGACACACCGTCGGACATGACCACACCCAACAACGTGACAACGCCTTCCTGAGTGCTACCGCAGTTCAAGGACCGCAGGGGTCCCGATGCGGGCGAGGAGGACGGCACGTCGTGCTGGGCGGAGTTGGGCGAGGCAGGGAATAGGGGAGCGGCAGGTCAGCGCCAGTCGGGCGCGCCTGAAGCGGGTGACACGGCACTCTCGATCTTCGTACGTGTCTCCCACATGACCGCGACGATCCCGGCTTCGTGCTCCTCGCTGAGCGGGGCCACCGTGACCGAGCAGCTGATGGCGTCGGTGGCCGGTGCGTCGTAGCGCAGGGCGAGGCCGAAGCCGGCGATGCCCGTCACCGTCTCCTCGCGGTCGATGGAGTAGCCGCGCTCGCGTACTTCGGCGAGGTCGGCGAGTAGCGTGCCACGTTCGGTGTGCGTGTTCTCCGTGAGGGTCGGCAACGGGCCGTCGGGAAGCGGGAGTCGGTCATCGGCGCGCTCGGCGAGCAGAGTGCCTTGCCCAGCGCGCCGGCGTGGGCGGGAATCCGGCGGCCGACCCGGCTGATGGTGCGCAGGTACTCGTGGGACTCGCGCGTCGCGAGGTAGACGTCGTTCGCGCCGTCGAGCCGGGCCGGCTGGATCGTCTCGCCGAGCGCCTCCGAGGCCTCGTCGAGATAGGGGCGGATCGTGCGCACATGCGGGTCGCTGTCCAAGTAGCTGGTACCCGTGTGCAGGGCGCGGATCCCGATGCCGTAGAGGGAGCCGGTCGTTTCGGAGCGCACCCAGTCGCAGCCGACGAGGGTCTGCAGCAGTCGCACCGTGGTGCACACCTACAACTGGAAGGTAAGCTCACAGACGCCGTCCGCTGGTGTCTACAGCACGGCCACGAAGCTCTCGTTCAAGATCGTGGAGGCTGGCGAGTCGTGCGCACATCCCCCGCGTGCCTCGTCCGGTAGTACGTCCAGCAGCGGCGGATCGTCTTCCTCCGGAGGCTCTGGCTCGGGTGGGAGCACGTCGACGGGCGGCAGCTCCACCAAGACACAGCTGTGCAGCATCCGGTCCAACGCCGGCAACTGCTACCACGCGGGACAGTTCTGCCGGAACTCCGACGTCGGTGCGGCAACCACGTACGGGGCCGGACGTGAGATCACGTGTGGCTACGAGGCCGGCGCGAACCGGTGGCACTACTAACAGGCTTGACCGTCGTCTGAGCAGCCGTGCCCAGGCACCGCCTGGCGATGTACTCGCTGACAAGGGAGATGAGGTCCTGACCTGATGTTCGATGCGAATCACGATTGGACCATTGGTCTCCTGGACCAAGTGGACATCATCAGAATCGCCTGAGTCAGCAGACGCGGCGTTGCGCGACAAGATTCCACTGCTTGATCAGTCCCTGCAGAAGGCCAAGAAGTGGGTCACGGGCGCTCTGGCACCGGTACCGGCTTGGCATCCAGCCGATGACACCTGGGATGACCAGATCTACTTCACTCGCGCCTACAACGAGTCGGGGTACGAGAGGAAGTCCGTGGCACTGCATGAGGCGGAGAGGGAGTCCGAACCTTGATCCGGTCCGGTGACCCTGGACGAGATCTCAGCGGATACGTCCTTACCAGGATTCATGCATACCTTAAAGAGAGTGGGTACGCCACGAGCAAGGCAAGAAGCCAGTCGCGTCCGGTGATTGCCGGCCTTCCTCTCGCGGAACTCCTTTGGGAAGCCCGAAACCAGGATCAGCACTACAACGGGAATGACAACATACGACAGCCCGTACTCAAAGTGTTCACAGCACTTACTAAGCGTAATCCGTCGACCTTTGGCCTCCCCGGCCACGGGACTACACCGAGGGCGTGATTTCCGATTTGACCGGAAAATCTCCTGAAGCTGTGGCCAGCGGGCCGTGGACCATTTGTGGATGTGCCTTACCCGGTCCGCCAAGCGCGAGACCGCTACCTGCGCCTTTGCATAGGTGTTAAAGGCCTCCGGAGCCGTTCCTGGCCGCGCAGGCCGCCTGCTGTGCCCGGGGTCCGATGAGGACCCGCACTGGTGGACCCCAACCTGGCTCGACGAGGGCCCGAAGGTGTCACCGGAATGCTCTCCTCCGGTGAATGCGCGGCGAAGTCCAGTGCTCTCGGCATGCCGCCATCAACAAACATGCAGATCAGAGGCCTAGTTGAGCGGAAGCGTGCAACTCTCTTCTAAGCGCTTGGGCGTACGGCCGTCCTCACCCGAGTTGATGCACTGTCCGGTCACAGCCGGGCGCAACACTCCCGGGGTGTTGCAGCCCGTCGGCGACGCCGACCTCTCACCAGCACGTCCAAGGGCCGCCGCCCTACTGGGACGACGGCCCTCCTTTCCCCGCAGCTGCTTTACGGCAGGGGCGTCAGGACACCGTCCGGGTCTCTGAAGTAGCTTCCGCTGGTCAGGCCCTCCACCTTGGCATGCTGCAGCCACTGCTTCGACATGTGCTGCAGGGCCTCGGCCGAACGCTCCCAAACCATGGAGTGGCCCGAGCCGGCGAAGCAGAACATCAGTTTCTTCGGCCCCTTGATGGCCTCATACAGAGCCGGGACGGAGAAGCGTATGACTGCGGGAAGCGACGACGGGCTGTTCGCCTGCGTGTCCAGCTCTCCGTAGACGATGAGCACGGGCACCCGGTCGCCGAGCACGGGCGTGCCCGTCGGGTTCTCGTGCGGAACGGTCTCGTCGTTCCACCCCACCAGTAGGTGCTCCGATAGCGCAGGACGCCCTCGTAGGCGCCGGGTGCCACTTCGCGGCCCCACGGGCCGAGGATGCCACGATCAACGCGTGCCCGCCGCGTGCCCGTTATGACCCGAAGAGGTCGCGGCCACCGCGAGCACCACGATGCCGATCACTTTCCAGCCGAGCGTGGTGTATTCCAGGGCGAAACTCCGGCGGATCAAGGTCGCTCGAGCAGCGTCGTTCGAGGTCATCACCGCGCGAGTCTCACAGACTGACATAACGGTGGGTGGCCCGGCACCCCCTTTTTGGGCGTCCGGGCGGCAGAATTCGTCGTCTCTACGGGCCTTTTAGCTCTTCGGTTTGGTAATGGCGTAGTCGGTGAAGGTTCGTCGGTAGCGGTTGTGTCCGGTCGAGGCAGTGTGGTGGCTCATCCATCGAATGGCGGGGGTCTCCCCGGTCATCGGTCCCGAGGACGCTCCACAGTCGCTCTCGTCGCCGGATACGCACTCGACGGCCCAAGACAGTTCGCCGCTCGGGTCTTGGCAAGTCAGGTACTCGACGTATCGGAAGACGCGCCCATGGGTCACTCCGTGGCCCTCCCTTCGAGGACGGCGGCCAGGGCCTCGGCCACATCCGCTCGGCATCCCCCCAACTCGACCATGGGGGTTCCGTTCATGGGCCACTTCCCGGACCGGGAAGGAAGGGTGATCCCGTGAGCTTCGAGAGCACGCTTCGGTCGGACGGCCATCCATAGACCCTTGTCGTACGCGGCCCCGGTCGCTTCATCGATCTTCACGGCGAGCATGCGACCTCCCCTCGATACTCTCCAGCGTTGCCGCACTCTCCACCGTTACTGCACCAAACTTCTACGTGCCGTGGAGCTGCATGCCGCTACCTCAAGCTGCGCACTGCTGCCTACCGATCTAGCTTCGGGGCATGACAGACCCGCCGGTGAACCCGGAAGCCGCCGAGTACGTCTATCGGCAAGTCGACGACCACATCGCGGCGGAAAATCGTAGCGGGGAAGCTTCGGTCTGGTGCACGCTTGCCCGGTGAACGGGCATTGGCCGAGCAGTACGGCGTAGCCATTGGCACGACACGGAGAGCTGTTCAGGAATTGCGGGAACGCGGGCTCGCAGTGACGCTGCCCGCAAAGGGAACGATCAACGCTTCCCCGGCCTGAGCAAGCCGAGAGCGAATAAGGAGGGGCACGGCCGAAGCCGTGCCCCTGACGGGTTTAAACGACGTGTCGACGGTTCCAGCGTTGAATACGCAGGTGATTGCGTCTTATGCAGCGGCGGCCAACCCCCACACTCGCGGGTGTTGAAGTACACCGGGTACGCCTCCAGCGTGCCGCTCTCGGCCGCCGCTATCGGTGCCGGCCGATCAGCGGACCAGACGCTCAGTCGGGCTCCGAGGTCTCCGACTCCAGACCGCGGCGCGTCGCCGCGTCGTACACGCCCGGCTCTCCGGAGATGCCTCGGGCGCTCTGGTAGCGGCGCACGGAGTTCTCGACCTGGATGTTGAAGTTACCGGTGATGTCGTGGGTGTAGAACGAGAGCTGGCGCAGGCGCTGCTGCAGTTCCACGACCTCGGGGCCCTTGTCGCCGCGGCGCAGCACCGGTCCCGTGACGGTCTGGCTCTCACGAGGCTGCGCTGAACCGACCGAGCCAGCGGTAGGGACCGTCGGCACGCGGTTCGGGGCTGTCGGCGTGGCCGACGCCAGCGTCGACGCCGGCAGCGCTCTTGGCGTCGACGTCGACGTCGACGCCAAGAGCGCTGCCGGC